>CAMJYG010000048.1 GCA_946409935.1 uncultured Clostridium sp.
AAGCAAAAATTGAAAATATTGAAAGTATAATTAATAAAACTGTATAATACACTATCTTATAATATTTATTATCCAAGCTTCCTCCTTTCCATAAAAAAAGACCTCTTACAAGGCCACTTTTTTATACTTTTGTTTTTTCTATTAGAATTTCTAATAGATTTCTAATAGATTTCTATTAGATTTTCCAATAGAAAAATTACCACTCTATAGAACCTTTATCTCGTAGTTTTTTATGAGTTTCTATTTTTTCTTCTCTAGTCATATCTTTGCTAATATGATTATTATTCATATTATAATTATATGACTGATTTAATTGAGAAAACAAGCTTATCAAGTCTGAAATTCCTTGTATTAAGTTATTTTCATACCTTATTTTTTCAAATTCTTCAAGTTTTTCCTTGTTTATAATATCCCTCTCTACATTTAGAACTTTGTTCCCTATCTGTTTTAAAAGGTCTTTTTCTGCATCTTTTTTTACTTTATTTAGTGTTTTTTCATCTGTTGTTACTGTTAATTTTACTATTTTAGAACTATTTTCTATATAGTTATTAAATTCTTTTTTTAATGAGGGCGAAGCATCTAGTATTTTTTTTGATATACTATCAACTTTTTCTATTACTTCAGGATATTTCATTAAATACTTATAGTTAATACTTCCGTGTTTTAGGAAGCATTTTTCTAAGTTCAAAAACATCTTCCATAATGTCTTTTATTTCTTCTTTGCTAATTCTATCCATATACATAGTGCCATTGTAAATAAAGTCTTGTTCTGTAGTATCAATATTTTTTCCCTCTAGCTCATTAATTAACAACTTTTCAATATCTTTTTCTTCAGCAATTAAACTTTCTTTTATATTATCTTTTTGTTTTAATAATTCTGTATATTCATCATTGAAAATATATTTATTCAAAGAGATTCTGAAATTATTAGAAAGTTTTTTGTGAATAAAATTTCTTTGAATCTCTTGTTCCCTATCCCAAAACATTATATGTGCGTGAGGGTGTCCTTTATCTCTATGTATACTTACAACATATTCTAAGTTGTTATAAGGTATATTAAGATTTTTTGCAAACTCAGGTAACTTTGTTTTTATTAAATCTGACCAAGCTTCTTTTTGGTCAAATCCTTTTTCTATTGCATCTTCTTCGCTTAAAGAAATAATGCTTCTATAGATATTCTTTTTTTCATTACTGATTTTATGAATATATTTTTGTACTTCTGATATTGAATTGTTTTTGTCTATATCAGGAATATCTCTTATATATCCAAATAATCCGTGTTCTGTTTGTTCATTTCTATATACATTAGCTTTCTGACAAATATAACTTAAATATGTTTTATTTCTTGCTATAGTAGAAGTTTTATTAGGGTTAAGAAGTCTAGTTATAAAAACTACTTGTTTGTGCATCTATAATCTCCCCTCTCTGCTATCTAATATTTTAGTATATTTTTCTATTATTTCTCTAATATCTTCGTTTGTCATATATGAAGCACTTAAAAATAATTCATCATCTATTTTTAGTCTGTCTAAAACTCCAATATTACTGCCTTTTGTTCCTGAGAATTCTTTTGCCATTTCGTTACATCTAAAAAGTAGTTGTCTATAGTTTCTTCTTTTTTCTTCAGGTACAAAAGAATTTAAAAAATAAGCTAACATATATGTAGATGTTGCTGATGCTTTTGTAGAATTCACAATACAAGCAATACTTCTATTAATTTGCGACTGCATAAACGGTTCTATTTGTTTCATAATAGCATTTGAAACTTCATCTATATTTTGATTATACCAATTAACATTTAATATTAAATCTACTGCTTGTCGCAAAATCTCTGTTTCAGATGTGCCTTGTGAACTCGCTAATTTTTTTACTTGTTCTTTTTTTTCAGGAATTAAATATGCTGTAACAGGAACAAGTTTGTCTTTTTTTTCATTACTTATTTTCCTTGACATTTATTCCCTCCTTTCTTAGTAAGCTAAAATATTTTCTTCATAGATCCTAAAGGAATTATTCAGAAAATATCTTTCTGCGAAGCAATTAACACTTTCTACCTTAGGGCAGGGTAGAAAGGCAGGAATAGGTTACTGTACGCAACCGACCAACAGCTTAAATGCTCTGCATTTAACGGCAATTTATTTATGTTTTCAATACTGTATTTTACTGTGCTTTATTGAAGTAGTTTTCAAGTGCTTTTATAATAATATCTATCCTTTCTTCAGGTGTTTCTTCTGAAGTAAAAAAGCTTTCTACTTTTTTATATGGAATAGATATATTTTTTCGTTTATCAACCTTTTTCTTTTTATTTATTACATTATCTATCTTCTCAGATGTTAGTTCTGAAATGTTGCGTATTTCCTTTGCTTGATTTTCAGTTAATTTTACATTATTAGTTGCAAGGTAAATATATAATATTTCCTGGTTCTCAGGTTTCATATCTGCAATTATTAATCCAATATTTTTAGGAATTCCTCTTTCTTTGCTCATCTCGTACTCATCAATAAAACATAAAAAATCTTCTGTTAATGATGAAAGCTTTAAAAATCTTTCTATTGTTCTAACAGATTTTTCATATTCTTTTGCCATAGCTTCCTTGCTTTCTTCAGTATATAATCCCATATTCTTTAATGCTTCAAACCTAAGAGCATAAGCTCTTACTAATTCTGAAGTTAATAATTTTTCTCTTTGTGTGATATTACCGTCTACCATTTGAATTGCGTTTTTGTCTTTGTCATTTTCTACTATAAGACAAGGCACTTTCTTTATACCTAGTTGTTTTGCTATTCTAACTCTCCTATGCCCCTCAATAATTTTATAATTTCCATTTTCCATAATTAGCTGAAGTGGATTTTTTATTCCAAGAAGTTTTATACTTTGTTTTAATCTTAAAAAATCCTCTGTTTCTTCTCTAATTTTAAATGGCTGATTATCGTTTTCATCTAACAAGTCAATATCTATCATTTTGACTATATATTTTCCCTCGTTTTCATTGATATTATTAGGGTTTTCATCATTTCCGACAGCTTGTCGGATTTCTTGTTTTTCCTCATTTTGTGTTGCTTCTTTTTCTTCTTCATCATCAAAAAATCCTAAATTGATTTTTTTGTTGTTATCCATTTTATCCCTCCTTAAATTGCATAAAGTGATTGCTTATTTTCTTTTTGTAAAATTGCCTTGTTGAATTTGTACCACTCAATTACTTCATTTCTTGTTTTTTCATCTTCTAAAACTTCAAGTTCTTCACTTGAATACCAATGTGCTTGTTTTTCACTCAATTTTGCAACTAAATATTTGTATTTTGACACTACATCATTGTCAACAAATAATATTATACCTGGTTTATTTATTTCTTTATTTTTTATATTTATGGCTTCTCCATTGCTAAAAGTATTTCTTTTTTTCTCCCCCTTTTTAAAAAGTTTTTTAGTTTTCTCTTTTATATTAGGAATTTCTTTTTCTTCCTCTCTTGAATATATTATAATCATATTTTCCTCCAAACTAATTTTAATCTCTTAGTAGAAAAAATCTAATAGAACTCTATTAGAATTCTATTAGATTTCTATTAGAAAATATATTAGGTTTCTTGACTATTAGTTAATTCATTTGTTACCTCGAAACTTTCGTTTATTTTTGCTATATCTCCTAAGGTATTAAAATTTTCTGCTATATTATTTTTTTCAAAAAAGTTATTTACTTCTTTGTCTACTGCTTTAAAGTCAATTTTTATTATATCTGAGGTATATTGTAATTTTTCATAAAGTTTTCTCTCGTAATTTGATTTTGCCTCTTGCCTATTCAATGGTAATTCTGTTAGTTTATAATTACATATTGACCTTTTAAATCCGTTTAGGATTTCTTTTCTTTCTGTTACTGAGATTTCTTTAGGTTCTCTTTCGTAGTTTAGTATTTCTTGAAGTTCAGCATCTATAACAGCTTGTTCCTTTATGTCTTTTATTGATGCAATTATTTGTTTTTCATCAGAAAAATTTTCTACAGATGTTTTTAGAGTACCTCCTGAAGTAAATTCCACATTTACATCATACTCATAGTTTTGGTTCATTTTAACATCTATAAATCTTATATTATTAATTTTTAATTCTTCAGATGCCTTTAAATAATAATCTGAAAGTATATTCTCATTTTCAAAGTCAGGATTTCCTAATTTAAGAAAATCAGAAATACTCTTTTCGTTTAATTTTTCAAGTGAATATTTATTAGTAAAATCTTCTATTACAAAGTTTATTAATTCATCTTGTATTTTTTTCCCTGCTTGAAAGTCCTCCCCTGCTTCTTCAAATTCTAATAAGTTTAATCTTAAATTGTCATATATTGCTAAAGGGTCTTTGTATAAAGCTTCAAAAGTTGTACTTATAGCTTCTTCTAAACTGTCAAAATCATCTCTAAATCCGTATGGGTCTACTCCCTCATACCAAATTGAAATTTCTTTTGACAAATTAGAAGCTCTTTCTTGCATTTGCTTTTCTTCAAAAAGTTCAAATATAGCTTCGTTATACATTTTTTCTTCAGAGTGGTCTTTTAAAAAATATGTTGTTTCTTCTTTATCATCTAAGACAATTACGCACTCTAAGTCTTGTTTATCAAATTGTAATTTTGCTTCTTTTATTGCATCTGTTAAGCTTTCAATGTTTGATTTTAAAATATCAGAAAATCCTGAATTTCTATCATCTTCAGTTTCCCAAATTTTTAATTTATAAGTTTTCATTTATTACTCCTTTCTATTAGTATTTCTATTAGATTTCTATTAGATTTTCTAATAGAATTTCTAATAGAGTTTCTAATAGAGTTTTTAATTTGATTAAATCTCTCGTTTCTCCTTTTTACTCTCTCTGTTTGCTTTTCTTGATAATCAGCTATGAAATTCATTTGTTCCTCATTTTCATAAAAAATTGTTTCTTTTGTTTTATTCATATTGCTTCCTTTTAAAAAAATTAAAAAGAAAAAAACAATAACAATATATAATAAAACATATAACATAAATTACTCCTTTCTATTGCTTCAATTTGAAACGAGGTTCGTTTTTAAGGTGCTTTTTGGAGTGGCTGTATTAATTTTGCGTAAATTGGTTTTTAAGCCCTTATTTTTGATTTTGAAGCTTCTATTGTTCAACTGAAATCTCTTGCTCTATTATTATTTCTTTTAGAGGTTTTTGCTCTTGTATTTCTGGTTCAATTTCTTGTTTGAATTCAGTCTTTGCTGAAGATATAATATCATCTTGCATTGACTTATTTATTCCATTATCAGAAAGCCTTTGCTGTATTTGTTCAATTTCTTTTTTGCAATTCTTATATTCTTTACTTTTAGGATTATCTATATCATCTTCTTTAATTAGTGCTTTATACATTTCTTTAGTTTTAGTATGTAAATTTTCTTTTAATTCTTGAATAGAAGATTTTGAATTTTCACTTTCTGCTGTTTCTGAATGACTTTCTAAATATGAAACTAAATACTTTGCATCTCTTAATGTTGCAAATCTTCTATTATCAAGCGAACTAGGTATTTGAAGTTGCCAAATATTATCCTGTTTTGCTAATACACTTTCCCATTGTTTAGACAATACTGTAAATGCAGAATAATGTTTTACAATAATATAATTTTCACTTCTGTAAGAATCTATGTTTCCTATCTTTTCTTTATGGAATTTTGCAGGGTTTTGACTTCCTATTATTAGTTTTTCTGCTATTGTTTTCATTTCTGCTTGTTTTTCTGCTTTTACTACCCTTGCTTTTATAGAGTGTTTAAAATTAGTCCATTTATTTTTTGTTTCTGTAAGTTTTTCATAAGCTATTCTTTCTCTTTCATTTCTTTTCTCTAGTTTTGAGAAATTATAATTTCCCCTACCTGTTACAGTCCAGTTAGGAATACTTGCTTGTGCTTTATAATATGCTAGTTTGTTTAAGTATGTATTTTTGACATACATATTATATTGCTTATCTATTCTATCTTTTTCATCAGGAGAAAGCTTCAAAAGTTCTTCATATTCTGATTTTGCTTCTTTTAAAAATTCATTGTATTCCTCATTAATTTTTATTGCTTCAGGATATAAAGTTCCTCTTTTTATTGTATCAATTAGTATTTCACTAAAAGGATTTTCTTTAAAATGAATTTCTACTTCCTTGTCTAATAAAGTATTAATATCTATTTTATAGAATTTCTCTATAAAATCACATAAATTCTTTTGGCTATTATCTCCTATATCAATTCTATCTGTTATAAATTTGTACTTTCCATTTTCTCCTGGAAAAAATAAAGTAAATTTTACTTTATCATATCCTAAATCTTTTGACACTCTAATTTCTTCATTTTCGCTTATTTCATTTGCTTTTTGTAATGTTAGAATATCAGACTTTTTGAAATTAGGGTTTTCTGACCAATGTATAAAAACTTTAGCCTTTGAGTTTATACTTTCCAAATCAGGTAAATTTCTAATAATTTCTTTGTTGTTTTCTAAATATAGATTATCTTTTATGTTATAAATAAAGTCTTTGTATTTTTCTATAAGTTCATCAGAATATTTTAATTCTGCTAATAATTCTTTAATTTCAGGAAGTATTTTGTCATCTTGCATTGTTCCTAATTCTGCTTTTAGTTCTTCGTTCTCTGTTCTAACTCTGTCTATCTGTTCATCAACTCTAGCAATTTCTTGCTTAATTTCTCTAACTTTTTCATAATTATTCATTAAAAAATCAGTTATTTTTGAAGCATCATTAGATGCAGAAAAAAGTTCTTTAGGGTCATTTTTTAGAACGGTAATCCACGAGTTAAAATAATTAGTATGTGTTCCTTGAATTTTATTTTCAAGTCCATATTCTGCTTCTAAAAAAACTGCTGTTAATTCTGCTCTTAATTCTTCTTTAGCATATTTTTCACTTCCAAATACTCCTGATAAATCCCTGTTAAATCTATCTTTATGACCTGTACTATGTGCCATTTCGTGCCATAATACAGATAAAAAATGTTGGTCTGTAGTAAATGAATTTCTAAGAGGTAGCACAATTTTGTCATCTTTAGGAGAATAGAAAGATTTTTCTTGTGCTAATTCTTCAATTTGGCACTCTGAAGAAGTAATATAACTATCTGCTAATTCCGTTATTTCAGAGCTTTCTAACTCTTTAATTTCAAGCTCAGGCATATTTTCAATTTGTTCTCCATTGTATACTCTAAAATACATTACAATAGGCTTATTAAGTGTAATTGTTTCTTTATGAAATTTTCCTTTGTTTTCTTCATCTTCTACATCAATTTCTTTAGTCCATATCCATTTTTCACAAATTACTGAGTTTTTAAGTTCTTCAGACTTTATTTTTAAATTGCTTTCTTTTGCTTGTTTGTATGTTAGCCAACGAGGGTCTTTATATCCTTTTTCTATTGCTGTAAAACCTAATATTAATCTATTCGCTCCATTGTATTTTACATTGGATATTGGATTTTGAGGTCTTAAAACTTCTTTGTTCCAACTACTTGGAACAAATAAATACCCTTGTTCCATATTTGCAACAATTTTTTCAACAATTTTTTTCCTTTGCTCCATTACAATATCATAAGCTGTTTTCCCCATTTTCAACCTCCTCTCTTTCTTCAGTTAGTAATTCATCTGTAGGCACAATTCCAATTTCTGAAATCATATCTTCAGAAAAATCCCAGTTAGCAAATTTTTGCATATAATCCCTCCTTTCCATAAAAAAAGGACCTCTTGCGAGGTCTTGTTTTATATCATTTTTTACTTTATCATTATACAGCATTTTGTTTCACTAAAAAAGGACATATTTTTCACATTTTCGAGTTTGTTCTACTGCGGTTTTCTTATGAGTCTATTTCATTTTTTCTTCATTGATCCTTGCGGAATAATTCAGAAAAATTATTATTAGTATTGAATATTAAGCTACTTAATAACTTGTAATTTGTCTTTCTAATCTTGGCTTTTAAATGGATGTTTTAATTTATTTTTAAGCTCACTACCTATAATACTTATAACTGTTTCATATAATTTATTTGCTTCATTTTCATCTAAACTTATTTGTTCTTCAAATTTTTCTATCATTTTGTCTTTGTTCTTTTTTCCTATTATAAAAGTATCTTCTACTATACTATTTATTACAATACATTTTTCTTCATCATATCCTGTTTGTTTTGATAATTCTTTTATAAATTCACTTTTATTCATTATTTTCTACCTCCCCATATATTTTTCCATTTGAATCTAATTGTATTTGATGTCCATAATCAAATATGTAATAAATACATATTATAATTAAAACATAGAAAATTTTTGTAATTTCGTAATCAATATTCATATCTATTTTTGTAATCCATTGGAATAATGTTCCTGATACATCTGGAAATATTAAATATGCTATAAATAATATTGCTACTCTTTTTATATTTTTTAAATTTTCTAAAGTAAATGGTGTATCTCCTTTACTTATACTATCAAATAATTTTGCAAGATATAACATTGCAAATGAAATTATCATAATAGAAATGATTAAACATATCATAATAATCTCTGCATATAATACAATTTCTAATTTAGAATGCTCATTGAAAACACTTACTATTGTGTTAGTTGTCATTTCATCTAAATTAAATTCCATTATATTTTTATCTGCTATTATAATACTTTCATTGTTCACATATGCATTATTTATTATTGATGGAATAAATAACATACTCATAATCATTACTGCACTAATAATTATTGTTATCACTTGCAATATTCTTGAACAAATTGAAATAGTTTTACTTACTATTTTTAATTTCTTCTGTTTCTCCTTATTAAATTTTACAACACTCATTTTTACTTCTTCATCTAATGAATCAAAATCCAAAATATTATCATTAACTAAATCATTTAATTTGCAGTGAAATATTTTACAAAGTTCAAATATTCTGTTCATTTCTGGATATGCAGTTCCATTCTCCCACTTTGAAACACTTTGTCTTGATACTCCAATTTTCTCTGCCAATTTTTCTTGACTAATTTTTTGCTTTTTTCTTAAATTATATAAATTTTCGCCAAACTTCATTAGATGTTCCTCCTTTCAAGTTCAATTTTAGATTGAATGAGTGTTTTTTTCTATCAACTTTGAGTTGCACTTTTGTATTTTTACAATAATTTTTAAATTGCAACCGAAACTTTACATCTCTACAAATTACTATTTGTGATAAAATTATATAATATAAGACTGATAATTTCAAATAATTATCAGTCTTATCAATTAAAAATTTCTTTTAATTATTTCAATAATCTTTGCAAGTTCAAGGTTTCTGTTTGTTTTGACAGCTAATATATCCTTTTTTCTTCTTTCTTCAGAGCTATCTTCTTCAGATTTTTGTTTATAAGTTAAAGGATTTGCTTTTATAAAATTTTCAGCTCCTTGTTTAGTAATAAAATAAAATTCTTCTTCTTTGTTATTATTTTGAGTTAAAATTTTAAAAACAGGCTCTCCAAAAATAATACTATCAGTTACTCTAACTTTTTGTTCCCTAAGACCTTTTGCAATCTCTTTTAAATATTCATAATCGTTAATTTCAAGAGTCATTTTTCTTTTAGTTTTAAAATATATTTCAATATTATCTAATGTCTTATTTATAATATCAATTTCAGAATTTGAAATTTGTTTGTTTTCTAATTCGTTTAGATAATTTAATAATTCTGCATCTCCCCTACCTGTTGAAATATCTATACTTCCCATTATTGCATTTGCTCTATCTCTTATTTGTTTTATTTTTTCTTCCATATTAACCTCCAAATTAAAAAGGAAAAAGCACTTACTTTCCCCTACTAGACATCTAACCTTATTGCATCTACTCCAAAAATAAGTATTGCTAAATCTTGTTCAATTACTTTTTTCTTTATTCTTGTTATAGAACGAGGATTATAATTCATAATTTCAGCTGTTTCTTCAGCCGATTTATTATCTAATATACAATGTTTTACTACATCTGCTTCAGTTATCCTTGACGGTTTTCCACTATTATAGGCATCTTGTATAAATGTATCTAAGCAAACTTTTATATGTGTAATCATAATCTGCGTTCTTCTTTTGCTTCTATAGATAGACTGTATCATCAAATCTTCTCTTTCTTCATCTATAAAATCGTAAATATCTTTTAAGTTATCATCTTCAAGCTCACTTTCAATATAAACAGCATTTTTATAATGGTTTACTAAGTTATTATAATTTCTAAAAAGATATTTTGCGTTTCTAAGTCTTTTGTCATATATTTTTTTTCTCTCTTGTTTTTCTTGCTCCTTAACTGTTTCAATGATATTTACTGCTGTTGCTGAATAATTCTCAGCAATTGTTTTGTCAATTTTTGCTTCAATGCTGTTTTCCATATCTTTGAATTTTTCCATTATTGCAGAAACATTAATCATTGACATTTCTTTTACTAGCTTTATAAGTTCTTTTTTTGTAGTAGTTATTATTTCATCTTCAGTATTGCTATTTCTTCTTTGTTCCTCCTTGCTCATTTCTATCCCCTTTTTTCATACTCCAAATATTCTTATCATTTGAAAAATGAAAATAACAACTAATTACTTGCTATTTATATATATCGACATTTTAGCAAATACTTAATGGGGATTTCTTGAGTTTTTTGGGGATTTTTGTATGTTTTTAGGGATTTTTAGTTTTTGGTACAAATTTTTTCTTCATTGATCCTAACGGAATAATTCAGAAAAATTTTTATAAAGTAGCTCATTTCTTTAGTTCCGTAACTAAACTTGCCTTAAAATATGCGTATATATCTTCAACTTCTTCCTGATAGTTGTTTACTCTGTTTAATACATCTTGTACTTTTTGATAAGAAATTCTTTTTAGCAACATACTATTTGGAGAAAGAAGAATATCATATATTACACCATATACTAAATATGTGTATTGTCTATATCTTTCATCAGAGAAATCATAGAAGAACTCTTTACTGCTAGGATATAATAATACTTCTGCCAATTCTAATGCTTTTTCATATTCAACAAGCTGTTGTTGTGTTAATCCAATTTTGGTAATATCTCTTTCCGTAAGGTCTTGTAAAAAGAAATTTGCAAGATAAATGCCTTTTGAATTATCCTTTGCATCAAATTTTGGTTTTTCTTTTTCTTTTTTAGAAAATATAATAGAAAATCTATCTATCTTTAAATCATTATCAGTATTATTAGAGTAAGTATTATTAAGATTAGTATTATTACTGTTTAAATTTTGAACATCTTGAAGTCCATTTTCTGTACTTCCATAATTAAAATCTTGTACTTCTTGAAGTCCATTTTCTGTACTTCCGTGAATTCTCTAAGTCTTTAGGTTCTTTTTTCCCTCTTTCACTTTCTACTGGTAATGGCTCTAAATGTGCAATATAAATTCTATTAGGCTTATTTAATCCCTGTCTTTCTTCTTTTATTAAGTTAAATTCATTTAATTGCTTAAAAACCTTAGTAATAGTAGTTTTGCTTTTTATATTTAATTCCTTTGCCATTTCTTCCCTAGTATATATTAAAAACACTTCATCTTTTTCATTAGTCCAATTATTTAATCTTGATAATTCTAGTCTATCTAATAAAATTGCATAAGCAAGTCTTGTATCATTAGTAAGGTCTGAATAATAAGGGTGTTTAAATAATACTTTAGGTACTTGATAATGTTGAATTGTTCGTACTTCATTTATTTTATATAAATTCATTATTGCCTCTTTCTTTTGTTATTGAGCTAAAAAAAGTATAGATATAAAATCTATACTCTAAAATGTAAAAGTTGCATCTAAAAATTATAGAAAACACTTGATTTTCATAATTTTTTGATATATAATAAATACATAAGTTTGTTAGAGATAGCTTTATAACAAATAGTTCTTGTTCTCAGCTTGTTGGAGGGTTGAGAACTTTTTTTTCTTATAAACAAAATAAAACAATAAATGATTTATTTGTTTTAATAAATATATATAACAAAAATAAAAAAAAATCAATAGAAATTTTCAAAAAAAATTCTGAAATGCTTAATATATAAGGAATACAAAAACGAAATCTAATAGAAATCTATTAGAAACCTATTAGAATTTCTAATAGAAATCTATTAGAAAACCCAATAGAAAAGAAGTTGTTTTTGTGAAAAAATTTGTATACTAAATTTTATAATTCTTGATTTTACAATATATAGAGAATAAAAAAAATTCTAATAGACATCTATTAGAAAAACTATTAGAAAATCTATTAGAATTTCTAATAGAAATCTATTAGAAATCTATTAGAGCTAAAATCTGTTTACGGAACAGAGGGTTTTGTAACAAAAATTTAATATTTTTGTAATATTTTTGTAATATTTTTATTTTTTCTTTAAAACTTGCTTTTTTTCAAGATATTCTCTTAATATTTGTTCAACAATAGTAGACTTTTTTAAGCTTTTGTTACTTTTAGCCAATGCGTTAATTGTATCAACAACATCTTTTGATAAATAATAACTTTCCGTAACTTTTTTTTCTTGTTTTTGAAAAATCTCTGAAACTTTTTTTATGTTATTTTCTGAAGATTCCTTTTTTTGTTGTTCTAAATAATCTTCAACAAAAGCATTATTAGGGTCTACATCTTTTTGTTCTTCTTTTATTATTTGCTGAATTGAATTAATTGATTTTGTTTTTCTCTCATAAGGATTTTGAGCTTTTTTAGGCATATTATAAAACCTCTCTTTCTTCTAATTCTTTTACTATTTCCTCGTATCTATCTCTTAAATGTTTATTTTTAGCATCTTCATTAAATATTATAGGAACAGAAGTTACTTCTGTATTTCTTAGTTCTATAGACTGAGGAATAAAGGTATCTAATAACATTGCATTTAAAAGTTTGTTGCTTTCACAATAGCTGTAGAATTTTTCCTGTTGTTTAGTTCTCATATCTACATTATTTAATATTATTGTATTTATATTGAAATCTATTCCTGCAACTTTTGAAACTTGTGTCCAAGTATCAATAAACATATCCATACCATCTATAGAATGTATAGAGGGGTCAGCTAATAAAATAATACTATCAGCTGTTAAAAATGCGTTTTGGTTTACAGGGAACATATTAGGTGCTGTATCTATCAATATATAGTCATATTGATTTATTATTGAGCTGTAATATTCTAAAAATCTATTTAATGTTTTTTCCTTAAATGCTATTTGTGATAAATTAGTGTCAGCCTTTGATAAAAATAGGTGAGAGGGGATTAAGTCTACATTAGGCATTATATCATCTAAAGGACTTTTCACTATAACTGAATTTATATCTACATCTTTTGGGTCTGTTATAGCTCCATTAGATGTATTAAATATTTGACAAGCTCCATAAGGTTTATTGTTTGCAGGGTATAATTCTGTATTATCTAATCCAAAATTACTTGTTAAATTTGACTGAGGGTCTAAGTCTATTGCTAATACTTTCTTTCCGTGTTTTGCTAGAACTCCTGCAATGTTCCAGCAAGTCATTGTCTTGCCAACTCCTCCTTTTTGTGTAGCAAATGCTACTGTTTTAGGTGTTAAAACACTCATTAAAATCACTCCTTTTTAATTTTGTTTATAAGAAAATTCTATATTCTGATTATATAGATAAAAAAATAAAAAGTCAAGACTTTTTTGAAAATTTCTATTAGAAATTCTAATAGAAATCTATTAGAATTTCTAATAGACTGAAGCACAAGGGAAACAAGCTACAGACAACTTGCAAAATAATGAAAAAATTATAAAAACATTAAAAATATAGCAACTTTTCTATTAGAAATCTATTAGAAAACCCAATAGAAAACTATTAGAAATTTAATAGAGGTTATAAAGAAAAAATTAAATTGCAATTATTATTATTTTATTTTATAATAAAAATGGTAATTTGTAGGAGGGATTAAGAAAATGAAAAAAGAAAAAATATATAAAATAATAATATTTATTGCTATTATGCTAGATTTAATAATATTTGGAAGTTTGATATATAGTAATAGAAATTTGAAAAAAGAATTAAATACTTTAAGTAAAGAAATTTTAAAGTTAGAAAATCGTCTTGAAAATCAAGGCTCTCAATTATATGAAGTAGATACAAAAATTTCAAATACTATTGCTGAAAAAGAAAAAGCAGAAAAACAACAAGAATATGAAAATAATCCTAATAATATTGCTGTAAAGAATTTAGATAAAAATATATTTTTAACAGATTTTGAAAACTATAAACCTGAAAATAATGATGTAAAAATTTCTGAATTTAAAGCAAAAGAAATAGCACAAAATGGTTTTGAAGAATCTAAAAAAAGAATAGCAGGAGAAGGAGCAGATGATAAAAATTCTGAAACTGTAAAAATAGAGCAAATAAATGCGAATAACTATTTTACAAGATTATCAGACCAAAGCAATAAAATATATAAAGAAATATCAAGAAAATGTTATATAATTCAAAGAGAAAATGATATGGGTAATGGTATTTCTATATATGTAGATGTAACAACAGGATTAATTATAGGTGGAGAGGCTTTCGGAGATTAATAGGAGAAAAATATGGAGATAATATTATATTCAGTAATTGCTTTTTTTGTTTCATTAACTATTCAAATATCTTTTATTATAATTATGCACATAAGGAAAAAGAAAGCAAATAAAACAATAGATGTCAAAGAAGAATATAAAATAAATATGAAATTAGTTATAAGAATAATAATTGCAATTATTATTTCTGTTATAATATCTGTTATTACATTTTATGTTCTTGGAATTGCAGTAATTGGTTTTTTAAGACAAGGACACTAATAAATTACAATATATAAGTCTAATAATTCCATAAAAACCTCCCCAAAATAATAT
>CAMJYG010000049.1 GCA_946409935.1 uncultured Clostridium sp.
ACCAATTATTAGAAATGGTATTATTAGAAGCAGATGTATTAGAATTAAAAGCAAATCCACATAAACAAGCTAAAGGTGCGGTAATAGAAGCAAGACTTGATAAATCAAAAGGTGCAATTGCAACAATGCTTGTACAAAGAGGAACTTTAGATGTAGGGGATACAATAGTTGTAGGTTCTTCAATTGGTAGAATAAGAGCAATGAAGGATGATAAAGGAAGAAGTGTAAAATCTGCGGGTCCATCTACACCAGTAGAAATTATGGGATTAACAGAAGTACCAGAAGCGGGAGATATCTTCTATGAAGTAAAAAATGAAAAAATGGCTAAGCATTTAATAGAAAGAAGAAGAAATCAAGCAAGAGAAAAAGCTATAAATAGCGCTACTAAAGTTACATTGGATAACTTATTTAGCCAAATGGAAGAAGGAAAACTAAAAGTATTAAACTTAATCGTAAAAGCAGATGTACAAGGTTCAGTAGAGGCTGTTAAACAATCATTAGAAAAACTATCTAACGAAGAAGTTAGAGTAAAAGTAATTCATAGTGCAGCAGGTGCTGTAAATCAATCTGATGTTACACTTGCAAAAGTTTCTAATGCTATTATAATTGCATTTAATGTAAGACCAGACAACATGGCTAAAGAAATTGCAGAAAAAGATGAGGTTGAAATAAAACAATACTCTATTATTTATCAAGCAATAGAAGATGTAGAAGCAGCAATGAAAGGAATGTTAGACCCAGAATTTGAAGAAAAAGTAATAGGAAATGCAGAAGTTAGACAAACATTTAAAATTTCAAATGTTGGAACAATAGCAGGAGCTTATGTACTTTCTGGAAAAGTAGAAAGAAATGCAGGAGTAAGAGTTATTCGTGAAAACGTGGTAATACATGATGGACATTTAGCAACATTAAAGAGATTTAAGGATGATGTTAAAGAAGTAACAAAAGGATTTGAATGTGGTATTCAAATTGAAAATTATAATGATATAAAAGAAGGAGATATAATCGAAGTTTATATCATGGAGGAAATTAAAAGATAAATTGCCATGGGGACGCCCCTTTTGGCAATTTATTGCCAAGGGGACAGACTTTGGTAATATTTTCAAGGAGATAAGGTTTGAAAAATAATTATAATTTTGGCTTAAGTCAAATTTAATTCTTTTCCAAACTGATTTGTGCCTTGTGAAAGGAATGTGATTAAAATGCCAGAAAATAATAATAGATTAGGTCGTATTGATGAGGAATATAGAAAAGAAATTAGTAATATAATAAGTTATAAACTAAAAAATCCTAATGTAACTGGTTTAATTAGTGTAACTAAAGTAAAAGTAACTAATGACCTAAAATATGCAAAAGTGTATGTTAGTATTTTGAATTCTAAGAATATTAAGGATACTTTGGCAGGATTGAAGAAGTCTTCTGGTTTTATTAGAAGTGAATTAGCAAGAAGTGTTAATTTACGAAATACACCAGAGTTGATTTTTGAACTAGATGATTCTTTAGAATATGGTGCTAGAATTGATAGCATTTTAAAGGATATTATGCCTAAAAAGGATGAACAGTAATTATTGTGGTTACAGTTCGGTAACATAAAGTGAGGAAATCTTGCTTAAAGTGATTAATATATAAAATATTTTTCGAATAATCTCGGCTACCTTACATTTAACACTAAAAACTTCTAAATAATTTTGAAAGCACCCTCAAAGACAAGCTTTGAGATTCCCTTTCAAAATTATTAAGAATTTTTAAGTTATTCCAGTCGCATTCGATTAATTCTCAAAATATTTTATATATTAATCACTTTCACGGACTTCTAAATATAGTGTTACTGAACTGTAACCTTATATAGCTAAAATAATTAAAAATTTAAAAACTATAAAATTAGAAAGGAGAATTCGTACAATATATATTTTTTGTGTCTGCGAAACGCTTAGGGCGAAGCCCTTTTTATACAATAGGAAAGGATTATTTTCCTATTGTATAAATACTTTCAAAAATGCTTGTTGTACGAATAATAAATAAGAATGACGTTAGATGAAATTTTTAAAGAAATAAAAAATGCAGAAAGTATTGTGATTTTGACTCATGAATCTCCTGATGGAGATGCAGTCGGAAGTGCACTTGCTATGAAGTTAATAGTTCAAGAATTAGGAAAAACAGCAGATGTAATAATTCCAGAGTATTCTAGAATGTATAATTTTTTACCAGATGTAAATGAAATAAAAAAAGATTCAGAGATTAAAAACTATGATTTAGCTATATCAGTAGATTGTGCAACTTTAAAGAGAATTGCAAAAAGGGAGTATTTTGAAAATGCAAATAAAACAATTGTTATAGATCATCATGGAAGTAATAATATGTATGGAGATTTAAATTATGTGAATCCCGTATCACCTGCATGCTGTGAAGTATTAGCTGGAATAATAGAGTATTTTGAAATTCCAATATCAAAAGATATGGGAACATGTATTATGACAGGTATTATTACAGATACAGGTGGTTTTAGACACATAGGAATTAATCCTGAAACTTTTGAATTTACAGCTAATTTGATGCGTATTGGAGTAGATATTCCAGACATATATAAAAGAACTTTAAATACAAAGACAAAAGCTAATTTTGAATTAACAAAAAAAGTAATGTCTAGAATGGAATTATTGGAGGATGGAAAAGTTACATTTACATATATTACAAATCAAGATGAATTAGAAGTAAATGCAGAACCAGGTGACCATGAAGGATTAGTTGAAATAGGAAGAGATATAGAAGGTGTAGAAGTTTCTATTTTTATAAGACAAAAGGAAGAGGAAAATGGAAACCAAAGTGAAAATGAAAGTGAAGAGTTTTATAAAGCTTCTTTAAGATCATCTAGTAATATAAATGTATCTGATATATGCATGATGTTTGGCGGTGGAGGGCATCCAAGAGCTGCAGGTGCATTAATAAAAGGAAATGTAGAACAAGTTAAAGAAAAAATTATGAAAGAAGTAAGGAAAAAATTGCCATAATTTAAAATAAATTACCCTGAAGCAAGAGGTAGAACTCTTGCTTTTTGCGTATTAGTATAGTACAATGTATAAAAATAAATGGTAGGGAAATGTTATAAAAGGAAGAACTGGTAAGAAAGAAATTGAAGAATTTATTCCAAAGGAGAATAAAGAAATAGAATGTTTAAAAAATATAGACGATTCAGTTTCAGCAAGTGAAAGGCAAAGTGGATGGAATGCGATAAAGACTCAAAGTCATGAAAATGATATAAATAATAATGAAGAAAAAACTTTATAAGATAGATTAGTTTATAAGGATATTTAAGATAAATTAGAATTTTATCTTAGTTTGAAAAATAATTTGCAAATTTCGCCGCTTTTAACTGCACTGCGAAAGCTATCAATTTAATATAAAATATCTCATGATAAAAAATAAAATAGGAGAATTTAAATGGATGGAATAATAATAATAAACAAACCACAAAATTGTACTTCTCATGATATAGTGTACAAAGTAAAGAAAATTGTAAACGAAAAAGTAGGTCATACAGGAACGTTAGACCCAATGGCTACAGGTGTTTTGCCATTACTAATAGGAAAAGGAACTTTGTGCTCTAAATATTTAATAAATCATGATAAAATATATGAAGTAAAGTTAAAATTAGGAGCTAAAACATCAACAGCAGATATTGAAGGTGAAACAATAGAAGAAAAAGACGTGCCAATGGAAATACTAACAAAAGAAAATATAGAAAAAGTATTAGCACAATTTATTGGAAAACAGCAACAGGTACCGCCAATTTATTCTGCAATAAAAGTTAATGGCAAAAAGCTTTATGAATATGCACGAAAAGGTCAAAAAGTAGATATAGAGCCAAGAAATATAGAAATATATGATATATGTTTGCTAAAAACAGAGCAAAAAAACAATATTATTGAGTTTAGAGTAAGTTGTTCAAAAGGAACATATATAAGAAGTTTATGCGAAGATATTGCAGAAAAACTTGGAACAGTAGGTCATATGTGCGGATTAAAAAGAATTCAAGTGGGAGAATTTAACATTAAAGATTCTATAACAATAGAAGAATTAGAAAAAAATTCTAGTACAGAAATAATTCAAAATAAAATAATAAGTATTCAAGATATATTTAAAGAAAAAAAGTCTATAAATTTAAATGAAAGAAAACTGCAATTATTCTTAAATGGTGTAAATATTACACAAAATTTCGAAGACGGGGTCTATAAAATTTATAATAATGGTAGATTTATTGGAATAGGTATTGTAAAGGATTATTTATTAAAAAGGGATATTATAGTATAAAATATTTAATAATTACCATAATTATTAAAATATTAACTTATTTGCTTGTAATTTATAGAAAAATATTGTATTATGGAGTTATCCTTTTCAAAGGAAATCTTTGAGGAAGGAGGTGTCATAGATGTCAAGTTTTGACTTAATATTTTTTCTTGTTGTTTTACTTTTAGGTAAAGAAAACGGAAAAAATAATGATGACCGTGATTAAGAGCTAAAACTTAATCAAGAGTGGGTAGTTAGTGGCTACTCCTCTTTTTTGTAAACAAATAAGAAAATTTGTTCATAAAAAAGAAAGATACGAGTTAGTGGCTCGTATCTTTCGGTGTCATTTATGTCTTCTGACTTATTTTTGACCTAGCTTAAGCTAAATATAGTATACTACATTCTTTATTATATGTCAATTGATTTTCAACTATTCTTAAATTTGATGGTTACAGTTCGTTACAATTCACAGTTGATTTTGTATTTCCTCAAGTTCTAAATTTTTACAGCCTACATATACTTAAACAAAAGTATATGTGAGGTGTTTTTTTGTGTATTATATCCAAGAAATTGACAAGCCTAGTTGGCTAAGTAAAACCTTTAATATTGTAAAATTAGAAAACAATAGAATAATATTACCAATAGAAGCAGATAAAATTAGTGATAAAAAAGCACAAAAATTGGCTAAAAAGACTAAGAAAATATTAGATAAAACAAATTGCAATAAATTAGTAATTAGTAAGAATATAAAAAAAATTGATAATTATATGAACCAATTATATACTTATCAATATCTAATATGTGATAGTAAATGGTTATTTGAAGTTCTTGCAGTTAGAGTTTTGGACTTTATAATAGAAAAATTTAATATGAAAAAACAAGAAATGCAAGTAGCTATTTTGGTAAACGATTTAACAGAAAACACATTAGAAAACATAAGAATTATAGTAAAACAATATAAATGTGTAAGTATTATAACAAATCATATAGAAAAATTTAAAAAGCTAGAACAACAAATATTAGATGAAAATGGAATTATGATTACAATTACAAATAACAAGAAGAAAAGTTTGGCTAAAGCACAAATAATATTAAATGTTGATTTTCCAACAGAATTAATAAACAAATATTATATAAATGAAAAAGCAATTATTATTAATTTAAAAGGAAATGTAAAAATTGAGAAAAAGAGGTTTAATGGCATTAATATTAATGATTATGAAATAAAAGTTGAAAATGTTGAAGAGTTAGATAAAGATTTTTTAACAAAATATAAAATGGCTGATGTATATGAAGCTAAATTGTATAAAAAGACTACTTATAAGAATTTGATGGAGATTTTAGAAAAAGATAAAGTTGAAATTTTGATGCTACAAACCAATAATTCTCAAATATAAATTGTAACATTATAAAAATTATAATAAAACCTTTTCTTTTTCAAAAAAATATAATATAATAAGCTTGTTAAATTTTGGTTGGGCAAGGAGGTAATAAAATGCCAAGTAATAAAGATAAAAATATGGATAAAACAAAAATGTACAAGATAAACGAAAATAAAAAAAGAAAGCCAAAAAAGCCAGAAAATACTAACAAAGTTAAGAAACCAAAAATGAAAGAAGAGAAAGGAAAAAAGAAGAAAAAAGGAAAGTTTGCAAGTAAGCATCCTAAAATTGCATCAATCATAAAAATGATACTATTTTTATTCTTGCTATTATGCGTAATAGGAGCAGGAATAATAGCCGGAATATTCTTTGGATTATTTGGAAATGATTTTGAAATAACAAAAGATGAACTAAAAGTAGGAGCATCAAATTCTATTGTAGTTGATCAAAGTGGAAATGTAATTGCAAATTTAAGTGGAGACGAAAAAAGAAAAATTATAACTTTAGAAGAAATGGCAGATTATCTCCCAAAAGCTTATGTAGCAATTGAAGACGAAAGATTTTATAGTCATAATGGCGTAGATCTAAAAAGAACAGCAGGAGCTATTTTTAAAACAATAATAGGAAAAGGTTCTTTTGGTGGAAGTACAATAACTCAACAATTGGTAAAAAATATAACAAAAGACGACCAAGCAAGTGGGTTTGAAGGTATAAAAAGAAAAGTAAAAGAGTGGGCAAAAGCTTATCAAGTTGAAAGAATGATATCAAAAGACCAAATATTAGAATTATATTTAAATATTTTGTATATAGGTCAAGAAGGAAATTTACATGGAGTTGAATTAGGTGCTGAATATTATTTTAATAAAAGCGCAAAAGATTTAGATTTAGCTGAATGCGCATATTTAGCAGGAATTAACAGTTCACCTAATTATTATAATCCATATGTATTAAATTCAGAAAGTGATACAGAAGAAAAAAGAGATGAAAGAATAAAAAATAAGACTATAACAGTTTTAAATAAAATGAAAGAATTAGGTTTCATAGAAAAACAAGAAGATTATGATGCAGCTACTCAAAAAGTAAGAGATGGTTTACCTTTCTCAAAAGGAGCTACATCTACTGGAAATAATCATTCATACCATACAGATGCAGCAATAGAACAGGTTATAAACCAAGTAATGGATGAAAAAGGAATATCAAGAGAACTTGCAAGAAACTATGTATATAGTAGTGGATTAACAATATATACAACAGTTGATCCTGCAATTCAAAGTAGAGTGGAAGAAGAAACTAAAAAAGACAAATATATAATAAATGGTTATGATAAAGATAAAAATGGAGAAAAAGTAAATGACCATACCCAATCAGCAATTGTTATAATCGATTATAAAACAGGATATGTTGTTGGTGTATCTGGCGGACTGGGAGAAAAAACAGGAGCTAATTTGAACAGAGCAACACAAACAAGAAGACAACCAGGTTCTTGTATAAAGCCAATTGCAGATATATCACCTGCAATAGAAGAAAAGATAATTACAGCTGCGACAGTATATGATGATGTATTAACAGATTTTAATGGATATCAACCAAAAGATGATGGTAGAATATATAGAGGATTAATAAATATTAGAGACATTATTGCATATTCACAAAACGTACCAGAAGTAAAAATAATGAAAGAACTTACACCTTCGAAATCCATAGATTATTTAAGAAATTTTGGAATTACATCTTTATATAAAGCATCAGAAAATAAAGACCATAATGATGAAGGATTACCTCTTGCAATAGGAGGAGTAACACAAGGTATTAGCCCATTAGAAATGGCTGCAGCCTATGGAACTATAGCAAATGACGGCGAATATATTACACCAACATTTTATATAAAAGTAGAAGATTCTAGTAAAAATGTTGTACTTACGCCAAATCAAGAAAGAAGAAGAGTAATTTCTGAGCAAAATGCTTATATTGTAAAGTCAATATTAAAGGAACCTGTAAAAAAAGGAACTGCATCATATTGTGCTATAAGAGGAATTGATGTAGCAGCTAAAACAGGAACAACAGATAAAAGCTATGATAGATGGTTGTGTGGCTTTACACCATATTATGCAGCAGCATGTTGGTTTGGATATGATAGAAATGAAGAAGTAAGATATAATGGAGCAAACCCAGCAGGACAAATTTGGGATGCTGTTATGACAGATATACATAAAAATCTAGAAAATGCATCATTTACAAGACCATCTGGAATAGTAGAACAAACAGTTTGCAAAACAACAGGATGTCTAGCAACAGCTGAATGTACAAATACATATAGAGAAATATTTACATCTGATAATTTACCAACCAAATGTGAAGGACATGGATCACAAGAAATATGCTCTGAATCAGAAAAAATTGCTACAGAATACTGTTCACAATTCTGTGATGTAGAAACAAGACAATATGGAGGAACAGTACCAAAAGAACAGTTGAAATTATGGAAAAATATAGGAAGTGCTAATAGAGGCGAATCAAATGAAAAAGTTGAAGAAGTTTGTGATATTCATACTGGACCTAAAGAAGAACCAAAACCTATTGTAGTAGAAATACCAGCACCAGAACCAGTGAAAAAGGAAGAGACAGTTGAAACTAAACCACAAGAAACAGAAAAGACACCAGAAACAAATAATACTACTGAAACAAATACGACAACTAATACAGCAGCAAATACAACACCAACTAATACATCAGGAACAGAACAAAAAAATGAAACTTCAACAGATAAAAAAGATGAGCAACAGCCTAAAGAAAAACAAAATAATACTAATGAAGAAAAGAAAAATAATTAATCTATAGAATGATTAGATTAATAATAAAAAAAGAGTAATTTGAACGATTCAAGAAAGGAATGATAGTATATATGGATATTTATTTTTATAATACTCTAACAAGGAAAAAAGAGAAATTTGAGCCTATTGATGAAAAAGAGGTAAGAATGTATTCATGTGGTCCAACAGTATATAAAGATGCAACAATAGGTAATATGAGAACAAATATACTAAATGACTTATTAAGAAGAGTTATAAAATACAATGGATATAAAATAAAACATGTAATGAATATTACAGATGTTGGACATTTAGTATCTGATGGAGATGAAGGAGAAGACAAAATGTTAAAATCAGCAAGAGAAGAGCATAAGAATCCTTCAGAAATTGCTGAATATTATACAAAACTATTTTTTCAAGATTTACAATTTTTAAATATTGAAACACCAGAAATTGTATGTAAAGCAACAGAACATATATCAGAAATGTTAGAATATGTAAAAAAATTAATGAAAAATGGATATGCCTATGAAACATCAACTGCTATATATTTTGATATATCAAAATTAGATAAGTATCCAATATTATCTAATTTGAATTTAGAAGATCAGAAAGCAGGTGCAAGAGTAGATATAGATGAAGAAAAAAGAAATCCTGCAGATTTTGCGCTTTGGATAAAAGCGCCAGAAAATCATTTAATGAAATGGGATAGCCCTTGGGGGCCAAGTTACCCTGGATGGCACATTGAGTGTTCTGCAATGGGACAAAAATATTTAGGAGAACAATTTGATATACATACAGGTGGAATAGATTTAATACCGACACATCATGAAAATGAAATAGCTCAAAGCAAAGGTGCAACTGGAAAAATACCTGCACGATATTGGATACATGGAGAATACTTGCTAATAAATGGCGGAAAAATGTCAAAAAGTTTAGGAAATGTATATTTAGTTAAAGACATAATAGAAAAAGGATATAATCCATTAGTATATAGATTATTTAGCTATTCGAGTCATTATAGAAATAAGTTAAACTTTACTTGGGAAGGAATCGATTCAACAGCCAAATCTCTAGAAAGATTAAAAAATGGATATAAATTACACCTAAGTGGAAATGAAGATATTGATGATTCTGTTATAGAAGATTTTGAAGAAAAATTTAATAAAGCAATTAATGATGATTTAAACATGCCTTTAGCAATGAGCGTTGTATGGGATGTGGTTAGATTTACAAAGAAGAATCCTAAACTAGCAGAATTATTGAAAAAATTTGATTCTGTATTAGCTTTAAAAATAGATGAGCAAGATTCTACTTTTTCAGATATACCAAGTGAAATTTTAGAATTGGTAGAAAAAAGAAAAATTGCAAGGGAAAATAAAAATTGGGCAGAATCAGATAAAATAAGAGATGAAATACAAAGTAAGGGGTATGTTATTAAAGATTTGCCTTCAGGAGAAGTAAGTATTTCTAAATAGTATAAAAAGAAAGGAATGAAGAAAATGGCAATTTTATTACCAGGAGGAGCAGGATATATAGGAAGTCATACTGCTGTAGAATTATTAAATGAGGGAAAGGAAATAGTAATTATAGACAACTTTTCTAATAGTAAACCAAAAGCATTAGAAGCAATTAAGAAAATAACAGGAAAAGATTTCAAATTTTATGAAATGGATTATATGGATAGAGAAAAACTAGAAAAAGTTTTTGAAGAAAACCAAATAGAAGCAGTAATAAATTTTGCAGGATATAAAGCAGTGGGAGAATCAGTTCAAAAACCTATAGAATATTACACAAACAATGTATCCGGAGCACTTGTTTTATTAGATACTATGAAAAAATATGGATGTAAAAAATTTATATTTAGCTCATCTGCTACTGTTTACGGAGACCCAGAAATAATACCATTAACAGAGGATTGCAAAACAGGGGGAACAACAAATCCTTATGGAACAACTAAATTATTTATAGAACAAATATTAAAAGATATATATAAATCAGATAATACATGGGATATATGTATTTTAAGATATTTCAATCCTGTTGGTTCGCATGAAAGCGGATTAATAGGTGAAGAACCACAAGGTATACCAAACAATCTTATGCCATACATTGTAAGAGTAGCTAATGGTCAGTTGAAAGAATTATCAGTATTTGGAAATGATTATAATACAAAGGATGGTACAGGAGTAAGAGATTATATACATGTTGTAGATTTAGCTCAAGGACATGTTTCAGCTTTAAATAAATTAGATAAAGAAGGAAAAGGACTATATATATATAATTTAGGTACTGGGACAGGCTATAGTGTACTAGATATGGTTAAAGCATTTGAAGAATCAACAGGTGAAAAAGTTCCTTATAAAATAACAGAAAGAAGACCAGGTGATATTGCAACATGTTATGCAAATCCTAAAAAAGCTAAAGAAGAGCTTGATTGGGAGGCAAAAAAGACACTACAGGATATGTGTAGAGACTCTTGGAAATTTATTAAAAATAATTAAGAGAGGAATAAATTTTTAATGGAAGAAAAATTAAAATTAATTAAGAATTTTATTCTAGATAAAATAGAATGTAGTGCAATTGTTTTATTTGGAAGTTATGCAAGGGAAACACAAAATTCTGAGAGTGATATTGATATTGCTATAAAGCCTAAAAATAAAATTGATAAAAAACAACTATTTTATTTGTCACAAGAGTTAGAGGATATAATCAAAAAACAAATAGATTTAATAGATTTAAATAATATAGGCGATGGTTTTAGATATGAAATATTAATTAATGGTAAGATAATTTATTGTGAAGATCAATTCGAATTTGAACTATATAGATTAGATATGTATAGAGAATACCTAGAATTAAACGAAAGCAGGAAGGATATTATTGAACAGATTAAAAAAGGAGAAATTTAATTCTTTTCCAACCAGATTTGTGCCTTGAGAAAGAAAGGAATGTGATTAAAAATGGAAAATGAGGCTGTTATTATTAATAAATACGAGAGTGTAAAAAGGTGCTTAAAAAGAATAGAAGAAGAATATGAAAATAATCCTAAAAATTTAGAAGATTATAGAAGAATGGATTCTATAGTTTTAAATTTACAAAGAGCCTGCGAAACCGTAACTGATATAGCTATGTATGTTGTATCAACAAGAAAACTGGGAATTCCTCAAACTAAAAAAGAGGCATTTGAATTACTTAAAAAGGAAAATCTAATTTCAAGTGATGTTTGTGATAATATGAAAAATATGATAGGATTCAGAAATATTGCTATTCATGATTATAAGCAAATAGATGAAGAAATTTTACAGGATGTTATAGAAAATCATTTAACAGACTTGATAGAGTTTGCAAGACTAATGTTAAATTTAAAATAAAGGAAGGAAAATGGTATGATAGAATTTAAGAATGAAATATCTAAAATTATAGCAAAAGCTACAGACATAGATGAAAAAGAAATTAAAAGTTATATAGAAATTCCAAAAGATACAAAAAATGGAGATTATTCATTTCCATGTTTTCGTCTTGCAAAAGTATTAAAAAAAGCACCACCAGTTATAGCAACAGAAATAAAAGAAAAACTTGACGATATTTTAAATAGTAATGGAGATGAAGATACTGTTATAGAAAAAATAGAAATTACAGGAGGATATTTGAATTTCTATATAAATAAAAAGTTATTAACAAAAGAGGTTTTACAAAATATATTTGAACAAGAAGAATATGGAAAATCTGAAATAGGAAAGGGAAAAAATATAGTAATAGATTATTCTGCACCTAATATTGCCAAACCATTTCATATTGGGCATTTGCGTTCAACTGTAATTGGTGGAGCATTATATAATATATATAAATATTTAGGCTATAATACAATAGGTGTAAACCATTTAGGAGATTATGGAACTCAATTTGGTAAATTAATAGAAGGATATAAACTATGGGGTGACGAGTATGACATAGAAAAAGATCCAATAAATGAGCTTACAAAAATATATATAAGAATTAATAATGCTTGTAAAGAAGACGAAAAAATATTAAATGCTTGTAGAGATAATTTTAAAAAATTAGAAGATGGCGATTCATATTGTGTTGAATTATGGAAAAAATTTAGAGCATTAAGTTTAAAAGAATTTCAAAAAGTCTACGATTTACTTGGAAGCAAATTTGACTCATGGAATGGAGAAGCATTTTATTCAGATAAAATGCCAGAAATTATTCAAATATTGGAAAAAACAGGTAAATTAGTAGAGTCACAAGGTGCTAAAATAATAGATTTAGAAGATAAAGGAATAAATACTCCTTGCATAATAGAAAAAACAAATGGGTCAACTACATATGCAACAAGAGACCTAGCAGCAATAATGTATAGAGCAAGAACTTATGATTTTGATAAAGCATTATATGTTACGTCTTACGAACAGGTTTTACATTTTAAGCAGGTATTTGAAGTTGCAAAATTATTAGGTTTAGACGAGAAATATACAAATGGATTAGAACATGTTTCTTTTGGAATGGTTTTATTACCTACAGGAAAGATGTCAACAAGAGAAGGCAATATAGTAAAATTAGAAGAATTATTAAATGAAGCAATCCAAAGAGCAGAAGAAATAATAGAAGAAAAAAATCCAGAATTAGAAAACAAAAAAGAAATTGCGAAAAAAGTTGGTATAGGAGCAGTTATATTTAATGATTTATCAAATAGTAGAGTAAAAGATGAAGTATTTGAATGGAATCAAATATTGAATTTTCAGGGCGAGACTGGTCCATATATTCAATATACATATGTTAGAACAAAAAGTGTACTAGAAAAAGCAGGATATATTCCAGAACTTAAGAATGTAGATGTGAATAAATTATTAGATGAAAGTTCACAAAATATAATAAAATTAATATATTCATTTGAGGATATTTTAGTACAAGTAACAAACAAAGAAGAACCATCTATTTTATCTAGATTTTTAATTGATTTAGCTAAAGCGTTTAGTAGTTTTTATAATGAAAATAAAATAATAGGTGTAGATAAAGAAGAGCAAGATGCTAGAGTTTTCTTGACTTATAGTGTTGGTAAAGTATTAAAAATAGGGGCTAATTTATTAGGAATTCAAATGCCAGATAAGATGTAACGACTAAACTTTTTAGTTTAGTTGTCGATAGTCAGCCATATATATCTATAAATATAAAAAAAGAAGGAATAAAATGAGGTTAAATATTTTAAGAGTAATTTTAATAGTTTTACTGGCGTGGACTTTTATTATTATTTTTAATTTTTCTAACGAAAATGCGGAGAAGTCTAGTAAAACGAGCCAAAAAGTAACTGAGGCAATAACTCTAAATATAAAATCAATACAAGAATTAGAAGTAAAAGAGAAGATTAAAGTAATAGATAAAGTAGAAAGTGTAGTAAGAAAAATAGCACATTTTTCAATATATACATTAGTTGGCTTTTTATTAATGCAATTGTTAAATACATATAAAATAAAAGAAAAAAATAAATGTATTATATCATTAATGCTTGGTGCAATTTATGCTACTTCAGATGAGCTTCACCAAAGATTCATACCTGGAAGGAGCGGGGAAATAACTGATGTGGTGATAGATACAGGTGGAGTGATTTGTGGTATATTAATTGCTATTTTGACTATTCGTATTATATATACAATAAAAGTAAATATTTATAAAAATTAACAGATAATAAGTATTGGTTAACAAAATCAACAAAACCATTGGTATAACTATGTTATATCAATGGTAATTTTTTTCTCTTTTAAAAAAACAAAAAAATCGACAAAAAAT
>CAMJYG010000050.1 GCA_946409935.1 uncultured Clostridium sp.
AAAAATAAGAAAGGCTCTAAACTTTACCCCCAGGAAAAGTTTAGAACCATTTTTTCATACTAACCTCCTTTCAAGGGCAGCTTAATTTTAATTGGCTGCCCTAATATATTATTAATCCCATTTAAAAAACAAAAAATATAAAAAACTTAATATAAAGTTTTATTTGGATAGGATTTAGTATTGAACTAGTTTTGTATCCAAAAGTAAAATATAAAGGGAAGGGAATAAGAAAAAGACAAAAAAAACGAAGGTCAACGTACAACCTTCGTTTGCATAGTGATTTGTTTTTTATATGCCGGCAGTGGGACTTGAACCCACACACGGATACCCGTAACAGATTTTGAGTCTGTCTCGTCTGCCAATTCCGACATGCCGGCAAAATTACCTAACGGTATAAGTTACAACACAGATATGTTATCATAATCATAAAAAAAAATCAAGAGTAAATTTAAAAAAAATAAAAAAAGATTAAAAAAAATAAAAAAAGATTAAAAAAATAAAAATTTTAAAATAAGAATTATAAAAAAATTCATTAATTTTATAATTTCTTGTAAAACAAAGGGGGATTGAATTATAATTTAGGTGAGAGTTTTTTATATGGATTGAAATAATATTTTGGTATGTTTACTTGATTGATACGATTAATTGAAAAATATAATATGAAATATAGGGGAGAAAAATGGGGGAGAAACTAAAAATAATTTTTAAAAATACAAATTTATTTGTATTTGGATCTAAAAAAGAAAAAGTATCTGCAAAAAGAGCAGAGAGTAAATCTGATTTTAATTTACACATAAGAAATATTATAATTTTTTTGGCATATTTGATAAGTTGCGCATGTTGTTTTTATTTGATTGAATTTTTTGTACATAATCCTTTTGTAGAAGTCAGAACAATTCCACAGATATTGAATATTATATTTTTTGAATTGCTTGGATTAGCAATTCTATTTATTGTTGGCTCAATAAAATTTGCTTTACGAATTATGTTGAGCTGTTCACTTGTGTTTGGGTTAATTAATTATTATGTTTTGAAATTTAGATCAACACCATTTGTGCCTTGGGATTTATGGTCAATTAAAACCGCTAAAAATGTCGCAAGTAATTATAATTATGCACTAAGTACTAATGCTATAATAGTTATAATTTGCTTTTTTGTATTTTTTTTATTGTCTCATTTTTTAGATTTTAAAGTAAAAAACATCAAAATAAGATTATTGGCAGCAGTTATGACTGCATTAGGTGTTTTTATGTTGGCTCAGATGGTACAAAATGATGATAATAGTTATAAATTGGATCTGTATCCTTTTTTATTTACACCAGATTATATGAATAGGGTAAACGGGGCAACAATTACTTTTACAATGAATTTAAAGTACTTAAAAATAGATAAACCAAGCGACTATAGTAAACAAAATGTAAAAAATATTTTAAAAGAATATCAAAAAAACAAAACAGATAATGAATTTAAAAAAATAAAATTTGAAAATAAGGATAAGAAAAGAATAAAAGACTATCCAAATATTATAGTTGTTATGGACGAAGCATTTTCAGACTTAGAAATATTAGGTGATATTCATACAAATGAAGAGTTATTGCCAAATTTAAAAAAACTGCAAGAATCCGCTTCTTATAATATAAAAAATGCTGCAGGAAACAATATAAAAATTCAAACGGGATATCTTAATGTTTCTGTATGTGGAGGAAATACAGCTAATACGGAGTTTGAATTTTTGACTGGAAATACTATGGCTTTTTTACCAAGCGGAAGTATTCCATATCAACAATACATAAAAAAAGACCTACAAGCACTTCCTAGGCAACTTAGAAACCTTGGTTATAAATGCTACGCTCTTCATCCATATTTTAAAGATGGATGGGAAAGACAAAAAGTATATCCAATGTTAGGTTTTGAAAAATTCTATTCATTAGAAAACTATGAAAATCCTGAATATATACGAGATTATATATCAGATAGAACAGTTGTTAATAAAATAATTGAGTTGTATGAAAAAAAAGATAAAAATGATAGGTTGTTTTTATTTAATGTTACAATGCAAAATCATGGAAGTTATTATGAAGAATTTAAAAATTTTACGCCATCGGTAAAAGTTGTTGGAAGTAGTAATTTTTCATTAAAACAGTATTTATCATTGATAAATAAAACGGATAAGGATTTGGACACCTTAATTAGATACTTCAAGAATAAATCTGAAAAAACTATAATAGTTTTTTTTGGTGATCATCAGCCCTCTGATAGTGTGGTAAATACAATTTTTGAGTTGAATGGTAAAGATACATCGAAATTAGATTTACAAACAATAAAAAATAGATATAAAGTTCCATATGTGATTTGGGCTAATTATGATATTAAAGTGCAAAATAACAAAGAATTAAGTGTTAATTATTTGGCAACAGATGTTCTTAAAATGGCAAATATTCCTACAAGTCCATATCAGAACTTTTTATTCGATTTGCAAAAAAAACATAGTGTAATTACTAGCATAGATAAACCCCAAGATGACAAAATGCTGAAAAAATATAAAAATATACAATATTACAATCTTTTTGATAATTAGAAAAATTAATTTGTATCGGAGGAGAAAAGAATGGGGAAGTTTTTAAAATCGTTAAATAAAACATCGAAAAAAAATTCATGTTTGGCTTTTTTTATCACCTTTTTTGTATGTGTTGCAATATTGATTTATAAGAATGTTTATCCATTTGGGGATAGATGTATTCTTCACATAGATTTGTATCATCAGTATTATCCTTATTTTTCAGAGTTTCAAGATGTACTAAGAAATAATAAAAGTATGCAGTTTTCTTTTAATAATGGATTAGGTAATGATTTTTTGGCATTATTTGCCTATTATTTGGCAAGTCCACTTAATTTACTGCTTACAATATGGCCTAATAAATATATTATAGAGTTTATGACATTTTTAATTGTTATAAAAATTTCTTTTGCAAGTATGTTTGCATATAAATTTTTTATATATCATTTTAAAGTTGAGGAGAAAACAAATAATAAAAAAGAATTTGAAAAGCTCTACGCAGTTTGTTTAGCAGTAGCGTATTCTTTGTGTGGCTTTATAGCTGCTTATAGTTGGAATATTATGTGGCTTGATTCTTTTGCTTTGTTTTCGCTGATATTGCTAGGAATAGATAAAATTATAAGAGAAAACAAACCTGCTTGTTATTATACGTCGTTAGCTCTTTCAATATGGGCTAATTATTATATTTCAATCATGATTTGTATTTTTTTGGTGTTTTATTTTATTTGCATGCTTATAGAGAATACCGTTTTAGAAATAAAAGATATAAATCAAATAACAGAAAAAACAAAAAGATCAACTCCAATAAAATCTGTTATAAATTTTGCGGTTTTTTCTTTGTTAGCAGCTTCTACTTCTTCGGTTTTGATAGTATCTGAATTGAATGTATTAAAATACGCATATTCAGCAAATTCAGGTTTTCCTAAAAAAAGTACATGGTATTTTAGCTTTCTAACAGAATTATCAAGAATGTCATTAGGCTTAAAAGTTTATATTGATGACAATCATTTACCAAATCTATACACAGGTGTAGCATCAATTCTATTTATCCTATTGTATCTTTTTAACAAAAAAATAAAGATTGTAAAAAAGGTTCCGAGAATTATGATTATGGGCATATTTTTTATAAGTTTTTCTAATAATATATTGGATTTTATCTGGCATGGATTACATTTTCCAAGTTTTTTGCCAGCACGACAGAGTTTTATTTTTTCATTTTTGATATTATGTATAGTTTTTGAAACATTAAGAAATATTGAAGAAACAAGAATAAAGGATGTGCTTTGTTCTTTAATGATAATTGCGGCTGTGTTTATAATTCAATTCAAGAATAATGCTAATAACACAGAGTTGATGTTTCCGTTTTTAATCACAGGTGGATATATTCTAATATATTCAATATTGTTAATAGTTATAAAAAAAGTAAAAATACGAAAAACATTTCTAATATATTTAGCCACATTTGTTTTTTTGTCAGAATTAACTGTTAATATGGGATTGGTAAGCTTTGAAACCACAAGTAGAAGAGAATATCTTGCAAAAAGTGATGATTATAATAAAATAGTTGAGTATTTAAACAAAAGGGAAGGAAAAAAATTTTATAGAATTGAACAAAGTGAAAGAAAAACTAAAAATGATGCAATGTTGTATAATTATTCATCCGCAACAGAGTTTTCATCGATTTTAAATTATAACGTAAGTGGTTTTTACCAGAAATTAGGACTAGAAGGAGGAATAAACTATTACAGTTATTATGGCGCAACTCCAGTAATTTCAAGTATGCTTTCTGTAAAATACTATATTTCGACGGATGGTGACGACACAGATACTACCAAAAAAAAGATAAAAAAAATAGGCCAAAATTATATTTATGAGAATTTATACACTTTGCCAATAGGCTTTACTGTTCCAATAGGTAGCGATAAAAAGTGGAATGAAAAAGATGTTACAAAAATAGACACAATTAATTCGTTTGTAAATGATATTGCTCCAGAGAATAAAACAAAAAATAAAACAGGTTATAAAAATGACACACAAATCATACAAAACTATGAAAATAAAATGCAAAGTCAAGAAAACGAATTGCTACAGTTCTCATCAAATTTATTAAATATCCGACCTGGACAAACAACTATAAAAATAATCAGACCTGGTCATCTTTATGCTGTATACGATCATGTTGATATTGATTATTTAGATGAATACGTAGATGAAAAATTTAAAAAAACTTTTTCCTCTGTATCTAATGATTACATCTTAGATTTGGGAGATAGAAAACTTGGCGAAAAAATATATTTGAAAAATGATTCAAATAAAAAAATAAAATTTTATTTATATAATTTAAACGAGAATAAAATGAAAGAAACTTATAATAGTTTAAATAATGAAAGGTTCGAATTAAATTCAATTAATAAAAAAGGATTATTTAATGGTGTTACAATTACAGGAAAGCTAAAAACAAAATCTTCTAAGGAACTTGTTTTTAGCATTCCTTATCAAGAGGGATGGAAATGTGTTGTAAATGATAAAAAAGTAAAAATAAAAAAATTTAAAGGAACATTTTTAAAAATTCGACTAAATAAGGGAGAAAATAATATAAAATTAGAATATGAGACACCATATATTAGAATTGTGTTAGTTTGTTCAATTGCAAGTATAATAGCAGCAATTTTAATTATAAGGATTAAGAGAAAGATATATTAAAAAAATTAATATAACTTTTATTGAGTTGACAGAGAATACAATATATTGTATTCTAGTGTTGATTGATGCACTATATAATGACAAAATACATTTTTGATTTTTATTCTTGATGTATTAATAGATAGTGGTATAATATAATTGCAGGTAATTAGTAATAACAAACATAGGTTTAAGGAGGATAACTAGAAATGACAGACTACACACAATGGGAAGGCTTTGAAGGTAGAATTTGGAAAGATGAGATTAATGTTCGTGATTTCATTCAAAAGAATTATAAACAATACGAGGGTGATGAATCTTTTTTGACAGATCCTACAGAAGCTACAAATAAGTTATGGACAGCTTTACAAAAATTGCAAAAAGAAGAGCGCGCAAATGGTGGAATATTGGACATGGAAACTGAAGTAGTTTCGAGTTTAACATCATATGGTCCAGGCTACATAGATGAATCGTTAAAGGATTTAGAAAAGGTGGTTGGTTTACAGACTGATAAACCTTTAAAAAGAGCATTTATGCCATTTGGTGGAATTAGAATGGCAGAAGAAGCATGTACATCTAATGGTTATACACCAAGTGAAAAATTGCATGAGATTTTTACAAAATATTCAAGAACACATAATCAAGGAGTTTTTGATGCGTATACTCCAGAGATGAAAAAAGCACGTCATAGCCATATAATCACAGGACTTCCAGATACTTATGGTAGAGGAAGAATTGTAGGTGATTATCGTAGAGTTGCACTATATGGTATTGATTATTTAATAGAAAAGAAAAAAGAAGATTTATCTAACTGTGGCGACAGAACTATGACAGATGATGTGATTCGCTTAAGAGAAGAGATTTCAAGACAGATTTCTGCACTTAAAGGATTAAAAGAAATGGCATCAATTTATGGTTTTGATATTTCTCAACCTGCTAAAAACGCAAAAGAAGCAGTACAGTGGCTATATTTTGGATATTTAGGTGCTGTAAAAACACAAAATGGTGCTGCAATGTCAGTCGGAAGAATTTCAACATTCTTAGATATTTACATTGAAAGAGATTTAGAGGCAAAACTAATAACAGAAGAAGAAGCACAGGAATTGATTGATCACTTAGTAATGAAGTTTAGAATGGTAAAATTTGCAAGAATTCCTTCATATAATCAATTATTCTCGGGGGATCCGGTTTGGGCTACATTAGAGGTGGCTGGAATTGGCATGGATGGTCGCTCTATGGTAACTAAAAATGATTATAGATTTTTACATACATTAGAAAACATGGGACCATCGCCTGAACCAAACCTTACAGTTCTATACTCATCTGCGTTACCAGAAAATTTCAAAAAATATGCATCCAAAATTTCAATTAACACATCATCAATTCAGTATGAAAATGATGATGTAATGAAGCCAGTGTGGGGTGATGATTATTCAATTTGCTGCTGCGTTTCTGCAACTCAAACTGGTAAAGAGATGCAATTCTTTGGTGCAAGAGCGAATTTGGCAAAATGTTTATTATATGCAATAAATGGTGGTGTTGATGAAAAAGAACACAATCAGGTAGGACCTGCATATAAACCAATTACATCAGAATATTTAGACTATGATGAAGTAATGGATAAATATATTGTAATGTTAGATTGGCTTGCAGAGTTATATGTAAATACTTTGAATTTGATTCAATATATGCATGATAAATATTATTATGAAGAAGAAGAAATGGCTTTAATTGATACGGATGTTCGACGTACATTTGCTACAGGAATTGCTGGTTTTTCACATGTAATTGATTCATTAAGTGCAATTAAATATGCAAAAGTAAAGGTTGTAAGAGATGAAACAGGGCTTGCAGTTGGTTACGAAACAGAGGGCGATTTTCCAAAATATGGAAATGATGATGATAGAGCAGATGAAATTGGAGAATGGTTATTAAAGACTTTCCTTAAAATGATAAAAAAACATCATACATATAGAGATTCCGAAGCAACAACGTCAATACTAACAATTACATCAAACGTTGTTTATGGAAAAGCAACAGGTGCAACACCAGATGGAAGAGAAGCGTTTACACCTTTTGCACCAGGAGCAAGTCCATCATATGGAGCTGAAGAAAATGGTCTTTTAGCATCATTAAATTCAGTTGCAAAAATCCCATATCATTGGGCACTTGATGGTATTTCAAATACACAAACTATGAATCCAAATGCATTAGGACATTCAGAAAATGAAAGAATCAATAATCTAGTACAGGTTCTTGATGGCTATTTTGATCAAGGTGCACACCATCTTAATGTTAATGTTTTTGGAAAAGATAAATTATTAGATGCTATGGAACATCCAGAAAAAGAAGAATATGCAAACTTTACAATTCGTGTATCAGGATATGCCGTTAAATTTATAGATTTAACAAGAGAACAGCAATTAGATGTTATTTCACGTACATGTCACGAGCATATGTAAAAAATAAATATATGCAAATATATATCAACGTAACGTAGATATAAATATATGCAAAATATATTTTATATAATAAAACATATTCAAAAAGGAAAAAATGAGTAATTTAATTGGAAAAATCAATAAGCTTGAAACATTTGGTTTAGTGGATGGACCGGGAGTACGCTATGTTGTGTTTCTCCAAGGATGTTCAATGAAGTGCAAATATTGTCACAATCCTGAAACTTGGTATGGTTCTGCTCCAATTGAAATGACGCCAGAGCAGCTTTATAAAAAAGCGCTTCGTTATAAAACATATTGGAAAAATAATGGAGGGATTACCGTAAGTGGTGGTGAAGCATTGCTACAATTGGATTTTGTAACCGAATTGTTCGAGCTGGCTAAAAAAGATGGAATACATACTGCCATAGATACTAGTGGAAATCCATTTAAAATGAATGAAGAATATTTAGAAAAATTTAATAGGCTTATGAGAGTTACAGATCTTTTTATTCTTGATTTAAAAGAAATCAACAACAAAAAGCATATAGAATTAACTTCACAGCCTAATGATAATATTCTACAGATGGCTCAGTATTTATCAAAAAATAATAAAAAAATGTGGATTAGACATGTTCTTGTTCCGAATTTAACAGATAATGAAGCTGATTTAAAAAAAATGGATGAATTCATTCGTTCTCTTAATACAGTAACGAGAGTTGAAGTTTTACCATATCATACACTTGGTGTACCAAAATGGGAAAAACTAGGAAGAAAATATCCATTAGAAGGTTATAAAATTCCAACAAAGGAACAGATAACAAAAGCAGAAGATATTCTACGAGTGGATTCATTTCCTGAAAAAGCATAGTATTAAAAAAGTAAACAGTTTTATATTATAAATATTTAATTTGACTAAAGTAAATAAAAGGAGTAGAATGAATCTTCGGAGAATTAAATAAGACAGTTCGTTTGTACCATCCTGTCTCTAAACAAAACCAGGACTATTTGGATAAGATAGTTTAGGAGGGATGTACATTGTTTTTTGTACATCCCTTTTTTAATATCGTTCAAGAAAAAACTCATGAGGTAAACATGATTCTAATAATATATAGATATTCTTAAATCCAAATTCTTGGTAATAATTTTCCATTATATAAAAACATTAAAGTTATTAAATAAAAAATAAATGTAAAATTTATAAAAATTAAGTAAAAGAGGTAGTAGTATGTATTCAGTAAGAACAGAGGGTAGTTTTGATGCTGCTCATTTTTTGGCAAATTATCAAGGAAAATGTAGAAATTTACATGGTCATAGATGGAGAGTAATAATAGAAGTAAAGAGTGAAACACTTGAAAATGGAATGGTAATAGATTTCACAGAAATAAAAAAAGATTTAAAAGATATGCTAGAGCAATATGATCATAGTTTAATAATAGAAGAAAATACAGCTAGTGAAAAATTATTAGAAGCGTTAAATGAAGATGATTATAAAATCAATATTGTTAAATTCAGACCAACAGCGGAAAATTTTGCACATTTCTTTTTTTCAGAATTAAAGAAAAAATATAATATTTCAAAAGTTAAAGTATATGAAACACCAAATAATTGTGCTATATATGAAGAATAGAATATTAATTTGCAGAATTTAGATGCAATAATTAGAAAGAGGAACGGCGAATGGAAAATATTTCTTCGGATATTGAAAATATAACAAAAGAAATAAAAAAAGAAAAATCTGACACAATAACATACAAAGTAGTTGAAAAATTTGTCAGCATTAATGGTGAAGGACAAAAAGCTGGACAATTGGCTATTTTTATTAGATTTCAAGGATGTAATTTGAATTGTGTGTATTGTGATACAAAATGGGCAAATCAAAAAGAAGCAAAATACCATTTGATGACAGCGCAACAAATAATAGATTACATTAAATCAACAAATGTAAAAAATGTTACTTTAACGGGTGGAGAACCATTACGTCAAGAAAATATAATGTATTTGTTAGAGAAATTGTCATTGATTGAGAATATAAATGTTGAAATAGAAACAAATGGCAGTGTTAGTATAGCTGAAACAAAAAAAATAAAGAATTCACCAAGTATCACATTAGATTACAAGTTGCCTGACAGCAATATGGAAAAATATATGGATCTCTCAAATTATGATTTTTTGGAATCCAAGGATACTGTTAAGTTTGTTTGTAGTAGTATAAATGATCTGAAGAAAGCAAAAGATATAATTGAAAAATATAGTTTAACATCTAAATGTAAAGTGTATTTGAGCTCAGTGTTTGAAAAGATTACTCCGGCAGAAATTGTGGATTTTATGAAAGAACACAACATGAATGACATAAATTTGCAGCTACAGATGCATAAATATATTTGGGATCCGAATTTGAAAGGGGTGTAAATATGATTAATCAAGAAAATCAGGCAATTAAGAAAATTGATACTGAAAAAATAGAAAAAAATATTCGAGAAATTTTAATTGCATTAGGAGCAAATCCAGATTCAGAAGGTTTAAAAGAAACCCCAAAAAGAGTAGCTAAAATGTATGAAGAAGTTTTCGAAGGAATGAACTATACAAATGATCAGATAGCGGAGATGTTTAATAAAACCTTTAGTGAAGATATTAAAACAACTTCATCAAAAGATATGGTAATCGTGAAGGATATTGATGCGTTTAGTTATTGCGAACATCATATGGCACTTATGTATAACATGAAAATAGATGTAGCTTATATTCCAAATGGCAAAGTTATCGGTCTTAGTAAAATTGCTAGAATCGTTGATATGGTAACAAAACGTTTGCAGTTACAGGAACGAATTGGAACAGATATTTTAGATATAATGAAAAAAATTACAGAAAGCCAGGATATAGCAGTTATTATAAGAGCAAATCATAGCTGTATGACAGCAAGAGGAATAAAAAATACCAATTCAAGAACATATACACAAACTTTGAGTGGTAAATTTGAAGAAGATACAACACTATTAAACAGATTAACTTATGCATAAAAAATAATTGTACAAAGTTATAAAAGAATATGTACAGTTAAAATAAAAATAATACAGAAAAGAGGACGAAAAATGAGAGCGTTAGTATTATGTAGCGGTGGTATTGATTCATCAACTTGTCTAGCTTTGGCAGTAGATAAATACGGAAAAGACAACGTTGTAGCATTATCAATGTCATATGGACAAAAACACAAAAAAGAAATAGAAAGTGCAGAAAAAATTTGTAAATATTATGGAGTTGAATTATATAAACTAGATTTAAAAAAGATTTTTCAATATAGTAATTGTTCGCTATTGGAAAATTCAACAGAAAGTATTCCAAAGGAAACATACGCAAAACAACTTGAAAAAACTCATTCACAACCTGTTAGTACATATGTGCCATTTAGAAATGGTCTATTTTTGTCATCTGCAGCAAGCTTTGCATTGTCAAAAGATTGTGATGTGATTTATTATGGAGCCCATGCTGACGATGCAGCAGGTAATGCTTATCCAGACTGCAGTGAAGCTTTTAATAATGCTATGAATACAGCAATTTACGAAGGTAGTGGTAAAAAATTAAAAATAGAAGCTCCTTTTATAAAAGAAAACAAAGCCGGTGTTGTAAAAAAAGGTTTAGAACTCAAAGTCCCTTATGAATTGACATGGAGTTGCTACGAAGGAAAAGATGAGCCATGTTTAAAATGCGGAACATGCATTGATAGAATGAAAGCGTTTGAATTAAATGGTACAGTAGATCCACTCCTAAAAAATAGAATTAATTAAATAGACACATAAAATTAAATAAACACATAAAATTAAATAGATACATAAAATTAAATAGAAAACAAAAAACATATATAGGAGAAAAATATGTCAACATTACGAAAAAAAGAAGAAATGAAAGATGTAACTTTATTAGGAAATAAAAATGTAAAATATGCAATGGATTATGCACCAGAAGTGCTTGAAACATTTGATAACAAACATCCAGAAAATGATTATTTTGTCAAATTTAATTGTCCTGAGTTTACAAGCCTTTGCCCAATAACAAGCCAACCAGATTTTGCAACTATTTATATTTCATACGTTCCAGATAAAAAAATGGTTGAAAGTAAATCATTGAAATTATATTTATTTAGTTTTAGAAACCATGGAGATTTTCATGAAGATTGTATGAACATTATAATGAAAGATTTAATAAAATTAATGGATCCAAAATACATCGAGGTATGGGGAAAATTTACTCCAAGAGGTGGAATTTCAATTGATCCATATTGCAATTATGGAAAAAAAGGAACTGTTTGGGAAAAAGTTGCATTTGATAGACTAGTCAATCACGATATGTATCCTGAAAAAGTTGACAACAGATAAAAAGTACTTGTATTAGAAATAATAAATTTCAAACTGAATAATGGTTAAAATGACGAAAAACACTCTCTCGTTCTGTGAAAACATATGAAAATTAAATAATTTTACAACAAAGGTCTCAAATATGTTATTATAATCGTAAGGTGATATAGGAGGGAAATTAAATGATTATAACAATTGCAAGAGAATGTGGAAGTTGTGGACATTTAATAGGAGAATATGTAGCTGAAAAGTTAGGTTTGGAGTTTTTTGATAGAAACACCTTAATTAAGATGGCAAAGGAAAATGGTTATTACGACGAATACTGTAGCTTTTTTGAAGAGCGACCAGTTAGTAGTTTATTATATAGCATAGCAAGAAGAAGCGAGGAATTTTTTCCAAGTGTTAGAGAAAGAAATTTTCTTAAAAGGTTAATTAAAGATAACGATAATTTCGTTATAATGGAGGTATGTGGTAATTACATATTCAAAGATGAAGGGGACACCACATCTATATTTATCCATGCTGACCAGGAATTTAAAACAAAGGAAGTTATGAAAAGAGAAAATTTGAATCTAACTGAGGCGATAAAACATATAAAAGATATAGAAATACGAAGGAGAGAGTTTCACAATTATTATTCAGGTGAAATCTGGGGAGATGGTAAGAACTATGATCTTTGCATAGATACTACATATATTACTCCAGAATTTGCAGCGGATTTGATAGTATCGTATATTAATGCAAAAAAAGGAAAAGATGTTACTGTGATGCACCGTAAATCCGATAAAGCAAAAGCCTAGTTTAAACAGAAAAAACATAACCAATAAAAATATTAAATATACATAATGTAGCTAATATAAAAATATTAAATATATATATAATATAGCTAACGTAAAAATATTAAATATATTTATAATATAGCTAACATAAAAATATTAAACATAAACTATAAATAAAACAACTACCCATTCAAAATCACTAAAGAAGAACTATAGTATTCTAATCGAGCGTTGAGATGTGAGTTGAAAACAATAACTTGCAAACAAAACACTTGTTTATAACTGCTATAGTTCTTTTTTTGTAAAAAAATGTGAAAAATACCAAATCAAAAAAATAATTAATAAAAAGTATAGCAAGACATAATAAAAGAAAGGAATAAAAAAGAAAAGAATAAATAATAAAAGAATAAAAAAATAAAAAAATAAAAGAATAAAAAAATAAAAAGTATTATAGAAAAAAAGAGAGTTGAAAAAAATAAAAAGTTAGTGTACAATAACACGTGTAAGAAGTAAAAAACGAGATGGTTTTGTAAGACTGATATGGCCCTTGGCGTAAAAAATATATGGTTATTTTAAATTCGTTATTATAATCCTAATTTATGATTCTAAAATGTACTTGTCAAAAAACTTTTTATAATATGTTGAGTATTATAATTTCTTCTTTGAAAAATAGTAGTTTTTTGATGGTTCATAGTTTTATTGTGCCATATCGGGCGGGAAAATTATTCGTGTTTATTGTTAATAAGTCGTAATTCTGTGATTATAGTTAGGCGTGTTACAAATATCTAAACAGAATTGATAGTATAGAGGTGAAAAAAATGGGTACAATAATAGTAGGTGTAGTTTTAATAATAATTATTGCATTAATAATAAGAAGTATGATTAAATCCAAAAAATCTGGAAAATCATTATCGTGTGGTTGCGATTGTAGTAAATGTCATGGAGGCTGTCATAAATAATATAATATGTTGACTAAATAATAATCTGTTTATAAACATTATAGTAAGTAAAAATGATAATTGAAATGTAACGGTCATAATATATATAGCGATGTTTGAGTGTTGTACAAAAAATTCACAATAATTTCAAAATATACAGATATAAAAAATGAAAAAAGATGTTGACGAAAGTGGAAAAAGATGATATTATAATTGAGCTGACAGCGAAGAATTCGCAAAAGTTGGAAACTCAAAAAGTACACAAGAAGAACAATGGTTGTTATGAGTGTTCAGAAATATTTCATTTAAATAAAGATGAAAAAATTCTAAAGATAAGGTTTTAAATAACCGATAAAGGAAGAGTGACAACTTTAAATTGCGAATGAGCTTCGATGGTCATCTTT
>CAMJYG010000051.1 GCA_946409935.1 uncultured Clostridium sp.
TTGAAAACCTCCATATTAAAGGGTATGTGAATTTTTGATAAAAATTACATTTTTTACATCTTGTCACTATCGTCTATAAAACATTTTCTTTGCTCTTCATCCTCATATTCTCTTTCCTCTTTGGATTTATTCATATTCCCACCTATGATTAATAAAATATCTATTATACCTATTAAAATCATAACAATAATTATTATTGCTAGCATAGTTACCTCCCATATATTAAACCTCCACTTTTATAAATTTTGGCACATCATTAGATCTTCCTAGTTCTTTTCTAAACTCATATCCATTTCTTTTAGAATTATATGTATATGCACTTTTATTCCAATTTCTATAAGCTATATTGCTTAATTTCTTTGGAGCAGATAATTCTGTACTTGCCTGATTGTGCATATTTTTTAGAATTAAATCATCCATGTTATTCTTAAATTGCTTTATCTTTCTTGTCTTTTTTATATAAGCTTTTGTTTCTTCTACATGTTTTTGTCTATTTGCGTTTTTTCGTAATTCTTTTTCTTTGGTATATCTTTTATCTTCTTGTAAAACTCTAGTTACAGTATATTTAGCAATATGTAACATTTTTGCAATTTCTACTGGTTTCATTTGTTTATCAAAATACATTTCTAAAATCTTTTCTTTCATATGTGCCTCCTGCAACTTTTTGCTAACACTTTATGGTATCGGCAAATCTAATGAGCTTTTTCTTCTCATTTCATCTTTTACTTTTTGCAATTTCAAAATTCTCTTTTTAAAATTTTTAATTCTTCTTCTTTTCATTATTTGAATTTTCTTCATTTTAAAAAAGCTTTTAATTTTTTTAAGCATTTTATCAACCTCCTTCATTTATTAAAGTCCGGAAAAATTTTTAAAACCGGACAAATTTTTAAAATTTTTTTAAATTTTTTTATTTTTCTCTGTTTTTTGTAGTAGCAATATAAATTTCTATAGCTATTTCTTGTGCTAAATCCTCATTTATAATTCCATTTATTTTGCTATATTTATGAATCAAATTTTTATAATTTTCTATTATGTACTCAACTTCGTCATCAGTTAAATTAAAATCTTTAAATATCATCTTTATTTCCTCCAAACATTTTGAAATATGTTTTATAAATTTTTTCAGTTGCTCTTTCTCTTATTTTTCTAACTGTATCAGTTTTTAAATGTAGTTCTTTTCCAATCCTTGCATCTGTTTTGTGTTCAGAATAATAAGAAAAGAGCACCAATTTCTCCCTAAAAGAGAGTCTTTTGGTACTCTTTAATAAATTTAAATCAGTAAAAATCTTCTCGAATTCTTCCGCACTAATACACAAATCACATTTTCTTGCAAAATCATTTTCAATGTTTTCATCAGACACAAAAATATCTTCATCAAGCATATCTATAGAATCTTCAATATAAATATAGTTATTCTTAGTTAGATAATCCATTCTAGTTCTTTTTGCTATTGTTATTAAATATGCTTTTTCTTGATTATTTAATATATACAATATACTCCCTCATTCTAGGAACTTATGATTTATACTTTTAAGTTCATAAAAGGAGTTATTTGATTTTTTTATTTGCTATATAAAATTATATAAATATCATATACTCACCTACCTCATATTAAAATTTTAAAAGTGTTTTATATCATTTTCTCTTTTTGTAATCTTTTATGCCAATCCTTTGTAAACTCCTTTTAAAACTTTAATATAAAATTCCTAAAAGTATGGTACAACATTTTTTGGAGCTTGTAACTAAAAGTGCTAGTAATTGCTAAAAAGTGCTAAAAGTTGCTAAAAAGTGTCAAAAAGTGTTAAAAATTGCTAAAAATTGTTAAAGTCAAATTTTTTAAATCTTATTTATTGAATTAACATAAAAAATATGATAAAATAAGGCTGATTTAAAGGGATTACGCACTTTGATATGTACTAAAAAACAAATTTATAGACGGAGGTAGTGTAATGATTAAAGTTATGGTAGCTGATGACAATGCCCAATTAAACAAAGTCTATTGTGACTTTTTATCAAAAGACAAAGACATTCAAATCGTATGTAGTACATTTGATGGATTGGAAACTTTAAAGAAATATAAAGAAATACATCCTGATGTATTATTACTGGATTTGAAAATGCCTTCAATGAACGGTATCGATATTATAAGTAATCTAAGTTTAGATACTGAAGAAAAGAAAATATGTAATATTATTGTTATTTCAGGCGAAAACTCACTTAGATATAATCTTTTTAACACATCTAAGATTTTCAGAGTTATGCCAAAACCTGTCGAATTTGACGATATTCTAAGTACAATTAAAGAAATTCCTTTGGAAAATGATTCTAAAAAATTTTCCGACCAAAATTTAAGGCATTTCCTTTTTACTCTTAATTGTAATATTTCTTCAGATGGCACAAAATATTTAGCTGATGCCATTACTCTAGTAAATGAAAATCCCGAGCTTTTAAAAAATATGAATGATATTTATGAAATTATTTCAGAAAAATATTCTATTTCCAACAAAACTGTAAAATGGGGAATTAGAAATTCTATTGATACTATGAATAAAAATACAAGTAATGAAGAATTATGCCTTAAGTTAAAAAAGCAAACTTTTAGGAAATTAACACCGAAATATTTTATCCCTTTAGCTATTTCGCATTTTAATAGTTAGTATAATGCAAAAAATGAAGTGAAAATTTTTATTCACTTCATTTTTTTGCAACTCATAATTCATTAATTATATTATTATTATGCTTTATATTCTATTTTTTTATTTTCTTTTTATATATTTCAATTAAGTCTGGATCATTTTGGTTAATAGGTAAATTATCTAAATCAAAAAATTTCATATCTTTTGATTCACTGTCCCACTTGATTTGCCTCTATTTTCTATTATTCCAGACGATTTTCTATATATTCTAGAGCATGAACTTTTATTTTGTCCATTTTTTGTTTTGTATCTTTGTTCTTATAATCTAATCTATCTATTATTATATTAATATAATCCATTTCTTTTATATATTCTAATCCTATTTTATAATTAAAGTCAAATATAAATGCTATGTAAGAAACCCAAAAGTCCATGTATGTGGTTCTATCTTCTCTTACAATAACTTTATTATTCATAAAATCATTATATATTTTGTCTGAAATAACACCATTTTCTAAAACTTCTCTAGTTAAATTATCTGCAATGTTTTCAAAATCTTCTTCCGCCTTAACTCTAAAATTATCGGTTTTATCTGCATCTCTGATTATTTTTGCATGCAATAATTCTCTATCGTTTAATCCTTCTTCAATATTTAATCTATTATGGTTTATAATTGCTTTTGAAATAATACTATCATATTGATTATCATCAATGAACTCTCTTATAAGACTATATTTGAATAGAATATTATTTCCTAATATAGCATGGTCTATATCTTTGTCATCGATAAAACTATCACTTTTTCTTATTTGTTCAAATCTTCCAATATCATGTAACAAAGCAATTATTTTAGCTAGTTCTATATCTTCACTACTTAAGTTAAGCTTACTTGCAATATATTCACTTGCTTTTACAACTCCATATGTATGTCTTATTTTTAAATCTATTTTCCCGTATCAAGAATCATAATCTTTTATATACTTTTTAAATGCACACATTGCATGTTTAAAATTAATCATAAATTCCCCCTGTATTTGTTTTATATTATATATTTTTCTCCTATCGACCTTTTTAAAATATCTATTGCCTCATTATGATATTTTTCTCCACCACTACTCATACAATAATCTTTTAATATGAATGTTGTTTTACTTGCTTCAAACAAGTCAACCTTCTGTATAATTATTCATAAATGCCTTTTGGCAATCAATTACTAATAATAGTTTCTTCATTTTCTCCTCCAATAAATCATTAATTATTTATTCCAAAAATTCTTTTTGCTGTTCTATCTCTGTCGGGATAAATGGTATTATTAAAACTATCTTCAAATTCTTTTCTATTATATTCTATATTTACTTTATCTATCGTTATGTCATCATCCTTAATTGAAACAAGAGTATAAAAAGTATTATCATCTTTCGTACAGCCACTACTTCCTATATCTATTACTTTCTTGTTATTTGATTCTACTTTAAAAGGTTGATGTTCGTGTCCTATAAATGTAATACTTGCATCTAATAATTGCATTTTTGATTTTATACTATTATCTTTAACTATACTTATATCGTCAAACGGATATTGATCTTCTTTATTTGGATTAAACAAAAAATGTTGAAAAGCTAATTTATATTCTCCTATTTCTTCTTTTATTTGTAATGGACATTTGTCTAGATATTCTTTATATTTATCATTTAGTTGTTGGCTTGTCCATTCGGCATGTGCGATTTCGTCTTCATTCATTTCATCATCTATTTCTGTACCTTTTATATAGTATAAATCATGATTCCCCAATACCATCTTTATATTGTTTTTTATAATTAAATCCATACATTCTTTTGGATTTGGGCCAATAGAAATAACATCTCCTAAACAATATATATCTTCAATTTCTTTTTCTTTAATATCTTTTAAAATAGCTTCTAGTGCTTGAAAATTTCCATGAATATCTGAAAAAATTGCTAATTTTCTTTCCATAAATAAACTCCCTTTATATCTCTAAATATTTTTATAACTTGCAACAGCTTTTAATTCTTTTATATTATTTTCAACTATATTTTAAAAATTTGCTTTATCACAATAATAAATCCTTATTATATCCTCTATTAGCTAACTCTTCATATGCTTCCCATACATTATTTGGAATATCTACATATTCTTGCCAACCTCTTTCAGCATATACTTTCATCCTTTGTATATCTCCCACTAATACATGTATCCATGCATCCTTTGGAACTCCTGTTATATTATAATTATCCATATATTGTTTACAAGTAATATTCTCCGATGTTATAAACCCTTTAATTTCTGGCATATATTTTTTCATGCAAGCCCACGTTCTTCTTTCTACTTGTGGCCTACAAACAAAAATAGCTGATTTTATATTAAGTTTTTTATTTCTAATTAATTTATTTACAAAATTAAAATTTTCAATCGTATTTGTTGATTGATTTTCAATATATATCTTTTCCTTTGAAATACCTTCTTTTTCAGCCAATTCTGCAAATTTATTAGCCTCCGGTTTATTCCATATACTTTTTGTGATTTTTCCGTAATCCTCCTGAAAAAATAATTCTATCTGCCAACCCTTTTTTATATGTATCAATTGCAACTTTTGCAACATTAATATCTGCACATCCTAATACAATTATGAAGTCTGACTTTTCTAATTTATTATTTAATTTCATAAAATCCCATAATATTTGTATAAGCTCTACATCATCACTTGAATAATTATTCATTGTTATTCGCTTTCCCTTCTCTATAAATTAATTTTCCTTTGCTCTTTCTCTAAAAACTTCCAGTTGAAGAATCCATCTATTTCCATAAATATTACCTCTTTCTTTAAAATAGTTTTTATCTTTTAAAATTATACCAAACATCAATTTCCTCTTTTTTCGGTTCTTCCCAATTCTCTAGTAATTTTTTCTTTAATCCATCTGTTACAATAAAATCATACTTATTAAGTCCCTGTTCTATTTTTTCATTTCTTTCTCTAATGTTTTCTTCCCATTCTTTGTCTGAAATATCAATAAAATGCCATTCAACAGTAATATTTTCATTTTTAAAATATTCTGTTACATACCTTCTATTGTAACCTCTCCAGAATCCCCAGTCCAAAATTACATTGCAACCTATTTTTATAAGTTCTACTGTCTTCTTTAATAAATATTCATTGGCCCTTTCAGCTAATTCCATATATCTTTCACCTTGTTCATTATCAAACATTGCATAAGTCAATTCATCTGTATTTAAGATAATGGCATTTTCTTTTCCTTTTATTTGATTAGCATAAAATGTTTTTCCACTTGCAATTTTGCCACATATCGCTATTACTTTTCCCATCTATTTATTTTTCTCCTTATTAACTATTACTTAATTTTCTATTTAAAAATTTTTCGCATTCTTCAAAATTTGATTTTGTAAATGCATTGTTATAAAGTCTTATATAGCCTCCATTATTAATCTTTAGTTTAATACACTCATCATTTTCCTCAATATTAGTTATATCACTATATTGAAATTTAAGAATATTTATATTTGCATCATTTGTTTCAAAATAATCATTATAAAATAGTATTATTCTTTCCCAATTACTCTTTTTATAAATCTTTTCAAAAGCTTTATATCTTTTTGTTAGCAATAAATTGTTCCTAAAAATGCCTCTATAAAAGCCATTAATAGCACATATAATAAATATATAACTATATGCTACATAATTTGATACTATACAAATAATTGCACATACTATACTAAATATTGCCAAGCAAATCCAGAATATTTTAAAATATCTATTAGCTTTATTTTCTTTTGCCCATTTTACATATAGCTCTTTAGTTACATTATACCTATTTTCAATTATTATGTCTTTATTATTGTTTTCTATTTCATTTGAAACATCCATATGTATTCCCCTTATCTTATTTACCATAAATATACCTAATAATTTTTACTATTTCTTTTCTACTTACTAATTCATGATACCTTGTTTTTTGAGTATTTAGTAATTTTTGATTTGACCTTTTATTGAATAAATTTCTTAAAAAAACAGTTAATTTCAAATCTATTTTCCCCTTGCACATTATTACTATTTCTCTTCTTCTATAGATTGTTCTAATTGTCTTGCCTGGCTATCAGTTGTTACCTCTTCATCCTGTTCATCGTATTTTTTAATTTCTTCAAAAAAATTCTCCCAATCATATTTATATATCGCACCATTTCCAAATAATATTTCTTTATACTTCTTCAAAAATGTAGGATTTGATATACAATTTGGATCTTGTTCTTCTGCATGATTATATATTTCATACAATCTTTTAGACCCACATGTTGCATGAATAAATCTTAATTTATTTTCTAAACTATCAACTTTATTTTTTGGTATACTAATATCTCTTTCAAATCTGCTAACTAAACCAATAAATCTTTTTACATCTCCATTACAATATCCATATAAAAGTTCTTTGTATAATGATTTGCCCTTATTTTGCTCAAATAACTTCTTAATATCACGATAATCAGAAACTCTATGTATATTATCATTTATATAACAATCGTTGTTAGCATCTATATGGTCTTTTCTTTCTTGCATCGTTATAATTTTTTCTTTTACTAAATAATCTGCAAACAACATTTCTATAAATCTAGTCTGTACTTCATTTAATTTTTCATTATTTTTTCCTAGTGCAAATATTAATAAATGCATAAATTCATGTGCTACATTGAAATAATCTAAATATGTTCCATCACGTTCAATCGCACATACTCCTTTTTTTCCATTTCCTAAATCTGTACTTTGAGGAAATGAAACACATCCAGTGCCACTTTTTGATGAAATAAAAATTTCATTTTTATGTGTTTGATATATTTGTCTCATTTTCTTTCCTATGTCTGCATCTATCGAATCAAAAAATTTCAAAACTGTATTTACAAGATCCGTATCATTAATTATAGGATTTTGCACTTTTGGATATGGTATTGGTCTATTATTACTGAAATCTGATTTATTATTTAATATAAAGTCTATATTCTCATTATCAATTTTATCAAAATGCTTTTTGTCTTTTTGTAATAATTTTTCTATTTTTCTTATTTTTAAAAAAGCTTTTATCTTGGCAAATGTTCCTACTCTATTTTTTTGTAAAGACATGTTTTGACTATTATTTCCAAGCATCGAATCCTTCTTCATACTTTATTCCTCATCTTTCCTATTATTTAGATGTAATTATTTTTATATTTCCAATATATATGTCTTTATTTTTCACTTTTAGCTCAAGTATTTGTTTTATTTAATCTTTGTTCCTCCCCATTCAACTAAAACAAATCCTTTTCTTTCTGGAGTAATCAAATCTTGCTCTTTTATTTCTATGTATTCCTCTAATGGTTTAAATTCCATCATAATCCTTATAATTGAATCTGGTCTTTTACTTATTTCTAACGGCATATTTTCATCAATTTCTTCTTTTGTTTGAAATCTAATATAATTGTATTTATTATTTTCCATCTGCGGAAGCCAATAAATTATAAACTCATTTGCTTCTCTTTCTGATAACCCTAAAACTTTCAACTTTTCTTCCATAAATTTTATTGTATCTATACCTTTTACGCAAAAACCTTCTTCCATTTTATCATTATAATTTTTTTCATTTATACCTTCCCAATATAAAGCATAAAGATTTCTCCCTGTCTTGCAATCTATCAAGTCTCCATTTGGCTTTGCAATTACATTCCAACTTTCTTCATATTTAGGATATGTATATAATAAATTTTCTTGTTTCCCAAGTTTTACAGTCAATTCGGTTTCTTCAGTTGGATATAAATATATAATTGGCTTTTTCACATCTATTGTTCTATGAGGCATCCTATTGTAGCTATTATTACTACTATTTTGATTGTTATTTATTGTATTTTCGTTATTATTTTGATTTAATTCTGCATTTGTACTACTATTTAATGATGTATTCATATTTTTTAAATTATCTTCCTTTGAATTTATACTCACAAGTATTAAATATGCTATAGAAACGAAACAAATTAATAATACTATTGTACATAAATTAGCTATTATTTTTCTATTCTTCCCATCCATTTCTTTTCTCCTTTTACTTTAATAAATTATATGACTATTAAAATCTATAACATCTCCATTATAGGCATTTAAATAAAATGTATAACTGTCGTTTTTTACTCTATATGCAAGAATTGGTGCATTTTCATATTCGTGATATGTATATATAATTAATTCTGTTTTATCTTTTTTTACATTACCATAAGTTTCTTTAATTTTATTTTCTGCATCTTTTTTTGAAAATGAAACCACAAAATTCATATTGTTTAATAATGAAGTTGGCACAATATTTGAGTCCAAATGATTTGCAACATTTTTCTCATTAGTTGACACTACAATTCTTCTTCCAACAACCTCATACCCCTTAAATACTTGACTGAATTTATATACTGAACCATATTCATCTAAACTATTATTAAAATTTATTAATTCTTCATATGCGTTAGACAATCCTATTAATGAATGAACTCCTTGTACAGCATCTAAAGCATTTTCTGAATCCTTTATATAAATATTGCTGTAAAATCCGATTAATAGATATTACTCTAGTTTTATCTTTATTATATTCTATTTTAAAATCTTCGTTGTTTGTATTCATATTCTGAATAATTTTTTCAGAATAGTCATACAAGAACCAATGGTTTCTTGCATTTTCATTATTTTTATATTTGCCTACGAAATCTATGTTTATATAACATTTATTTCCATCAATATTTATTATTCCTAATCCTATTGTTGGAATTCCTATTATCGCTTGTTCAATTCTTCCGTCATTATAATAAATGGTAGCTTCTTTACTTCCTTTAGTAATTATAAAATTATCCTTTACAAATCTTGTATTATTCTTTAAATATTCTCTATCAATTTCATTATTTCCAATTTGTATTTTATCTATAGTATCTAAATCACTTTTTATTTGAATATCTTTAAAAATACCATATCCATTATAAATTATTACCCAACAAATAATAGTTGTTATTAAAGTAATTAATATTCTTATACCAATATACTTAATTTTTGTTTTTTTATAGTGTATTATTTGGGCAATTGTAATAATTGTAAAAGCAATTATATTCATTACTTTTACCTCTGTATAAAACATTAAAATAAATGTTATTACCAAAACTGGAATTGAAATAAGCGAAACATATCCTAAAATATTTAGTATTTTCTTCATACAATCCCTGTCCTTTCTATATCTATTGTTCTTTGATCTTCTATTGTTTGTTCCTCAGCTTCTATACAGATTGGTGTATTTATTTTTCTTGGAGCTAAGAAAGATTTCTTCCTCTGCTCTGCGGATTGTGTATCACTATTTTGTATAATTTCATCTTTTGTTCTATATCCTAATTTTTCAGGTATTCCATCAAAAAATGCTTGTTCTCTATTTCTTATATCAGTATATGTTTGAATTAATGTAATAACTTCTTCAGCATTCATATTCATAATAGAGCAAATTAAACTCATATCTTCATTACTAATATTTCCACTATTAAACAATCCAAATAAATATTTTTTATGTCCATCAGATAATTCTTTAATATATGTTTTATAAAAGATAATACTTTCTGTTTCTCCTCTTTGTACTTTATCCGCATAATCAGATGTATAATGCAATCCATCTACATCTTTTCCTTCTTCATTAGTTACTTGCTTACTTTCTAACTCTTTTTTTAAGCTGCTTGAATGCATTAAAAAATCAGCAATAGTTTGTTCTTCGCCCCTCGATTCAATAATTTTATCAGCCATTGCAACATATTCATGATATTTGGTTAAATCTAAATCAGTTTCTTTTACTCCAACAGCCCTTGCTATACGCCTAGCTATATCCTCTACCCAGCCTTCTGTTGATATGTTATGTATAACTTTTTCTCCATTTGGTGTCACTTCCAATGTTGTCATTCCTGTTGAAACACAATATGGTCTATCTAAAGCTCTTTTTTGTAATCCAAATTTAAGTTCATGTAATGGTCTTTTTTCATCATAATTTTGTCTTCTAACTATATAACTCATTTTTTGGTTTCCATGTTCATCTCTCTGTGTGCTTATTTCATATTGTGGTTCTTTAAAATCACCTTCTGAATTCATTGCTATATTGGGTAATTCTAATTCTGATTCTTGTACTTTTTTTACAAATTGAACATAATTTTCTACTCTTTCATAATTTCTATATGTTTTTCCATCAATTGCTTGATATTCGTGCGTAATGCTTTCTTCCTGTGTAGGATCTATTATTTCTTTTTCCGAATTATGAGTCCATTCATGAAATGCTAATTGCCTAAGATTTGCTAATAATGGTTGTCCTTCACTTAAATCCATAAAATTAACACCATCGAGTTCCATAGGAACTGGGGCACCGTTTTCATCTATAGCAAAATCTTCTATCGTTCCTTTTTCAAAAATAAAAACTGCACCAGTTGGTTCTCCATCTTTAAAATAATCTAAATGCTGTGCTCCTGCGTGCATTACCATTCTATATAGTTTTGATGTAACTGGAATTGCAGATTCATCATTTAATGCCTTTCCATATAAACATTCATCATCATCCCCTGGAACTGGATTTCCAATTTTAAATTTTTGAACTCCTGAAAATAACTTATTCATAATATCATCAAATTGCACTTTCTTATCGGTAATTCTTTCAACTCCCAAACAATATTCATATGCTAATAGTAAAGAAATTGGTACTTCTTCTATACTTGTTTTATCTGGACTTAATCCATTTATTCCTATTCCTATATCCCAATCAACTTTTAGTGTTTCTCCATCTAAATCAGTTTTTGATTTTTCTTCATCCGATTTTATCCATTTATTTTTTTCTTTTTTTAATCCCATTCTTTCTGCTATCATTTCTAATCTTCTGGTACCATTTCTAGCATCTTCATTTTCATATTCTGATAGCAATCTATTAACTTCATCTACAAATTCTTGATATTTAGTTCGTGTTATTTCTCTTACTTCTTCATTTATTGTTTCTATATCTATTATTAACATAACAGTCACTCTCCTGTTTTTTTATACCTTCATATATGTAATATTTTCTTTATTGCATTTATTATTTTATTGTAAAAATGTTCTTTTTTCACTATAATCGGCAATTCTGAATTATTACACTTTTCTATTTCTTTATCAGATTTCATTGCAAATAATTTATCTGGATTATACCTTGCTCTTTTTTCTTCTTCAATAATTTTCATATCATTTTGCATTTTGGCTTTAATCTTTGCTTTTTGTTCTGGACTTGCCCAATAATCTCTGAAAATATTTACCATAATAGCTTCAGTTTCATCTAATATCTTTAATTTTGAAAAATCTTGATTTTCATCTATGATAAACTTATAGTTAGTATCTTTTTTATATTCGAATGTGTCCAATAATTTCTTTGGTATTTTATTAACATCATTTTCCGGCATATATTTTAATATTTCTAAAACCTCTGTATATGCCTTTGGATAATTTTCTTTCACTTTTGTTGTCCTCCTTAAAATTATTCTCCATAATTATTGTGTCCTTCATTTTGTTGTTCCATTGTTCTTTGATCCTTTGCTGTTTGTTCTTCAGCTTCTATACAAATTGGTGTATTTATTTTTCTATGTTCAATATTTTTCTTTTAATTATTAAATTTATCTTTGTATTTGCTCATTGTTTGAATTATTTCTTTTTTGTAATATTTCTCATCGTATTTATTTCTTTCTGCTTTATTTTTCGCAGCTTGAACATAAGCACTATGCCCATTAAAATAATAATAACCTCCTGTTTCACTTTTTAATGTATTGTTTATATTAAAATCAAATAATTTATCTAATTCAACCAAGCATTCTGCAAAAGAATCTACATCCTCAAATTTTATATCTACAAATGTAAATCCATATATTTTATGATACTTAGAGACATCACCTGATGAGATAGCAGGGTCTAAATAGTACTCTTCAATTTTTAGTCCATGCATATTAGCAATTTCTTTAATCTCATTTCTATAGCACTCATGTATATCTGATACATACCATGATTCTGTTTCAATATGAAAATCGTCTGTTGCAACTATTCCTCCATTTAAATATTCAAGAGTTCTTTCCTTTTTAGTATATATATAAAATTTTTCTTTATCTTTTTGAAACTGATACCTAGTTAAACTACCGGGATAAATTATTTTTGTCCCTGTTATTTTATATTCTTTTCCATATTTCCATTTTACAAAGCTGCTTATTTGATTTTTATTATAAGATACTTTTAAAGCTGATATGGTAATAACTATAATACATATTGATAATACTATTGTACATAAGAATACGATTATTTTTCTATTCTTTTTCTTCATACTTTACTCCTAACTCCCCTCTTCTTTAACTGCAATCATTAATTCATTATCCTGAACTTTCATTTTCGCCTCTTTATATTCAAATCTTGTTCCTGTAAAATAAACTTTATAATTTTCATTTTGTAATTTCATTCTTATTAATTCTAAAAATCTATCTGTGTCTTGTTCAGATAAATTGTATTTAACCCTTAATTCATAAAATGAGTATCTTATAAATTCAGTATTTTTCATCATTTTTTCCTCTAAAGTTGTTTCTATTAAACCTTTAATTAACTTGTCTTCCAACTTATCTTCGCTCCTATCCATTATATATAAAATTTTACCATAAATTCCCCAAAAAATAAATAGTAGCAACCAAAGTAATTTTTGAAAAATTTTGATTACTACTATTAAATTATTAATATTTAGGACTACCACCCAAATTACTTATATATCATCAAAAGAATAAATTCCCTAAACTTATTTATTATTTGCATTTCCATCACTTTTATAATATATTAAAATATCAACTCTTCTTTAATTTTCTCAACTTTAGCTAATATTTGATTATAATCATCTCTACCTACTCCTGTACCATGTAACAGTTTTTGCCCCTTTCGTTCTTCTGCTGTTAAATCA
>CAMJYG010000052.1 GCA_946409935.1 uncultured Clostridium sp.
TTTGCTTTTAATTCTAATACATCTGCTTCTAATAATACCATTTCTAATAATTGGTCAATATTTTCGTTCTTTTTAGCAGAAATTGGAACATATATTGTATCTCCACCCCATTCTTCTGGGACTAGTTCGTATGCCATTAACTCTTGTTTTACTTTTTCTATATTTGCATCTGGTAAATCTATTTTATTAATAGCTACAATTATAGGTATTCCGGCTGATTTAGCATGGTTAATAGCTTCAACTGTTTGTGGTTTTACACCATCATTTGCTGCAACAACAAGTATAGCTATATCTGTTATTTGTGCACCTCTTGCTCTCATCGCTGTAAATGCTTCATGTCCTGGTGTATCTAAGAAGGTAATTTCTCTATCATTTATTTTAACTTTATATGCACCAATTGCTTGAGTAATTCCTCCTGCTTCACCTTCTATAACATTTGTTTTTCTAACAGCATCTAAAAGTGATGTCTTACCATGGTCTACGTGTCCCATAACAACTATTACTGGTGGTCTTGTTTCTAATTCTTCTTGTTTATCTTCTGAATCATCAAATAAAATATCTTCTTCTGTTACAGTTTCTTTTTTAGCTGCTGTAATTCCAAATTCTTGAGCAATTAGAAATGCTGTATCATAATCAATCTCTTGATTTATTGTAGCCATAATTCCATAACCCAAAAGCTTCTTAATAACTTCTGCTGTAGTCTTTTTCATATCTGCTGCTAAATCTTTAACTGTTATAGATTCTGGAATTTCAATATCTGTTAATTGGAATATTTTTTGTTTTGTTCTTTCCTCTTGATTTTTACCATTTCTCTTCTTTCCTTTTCTACCACGTTCTGTTGATAAATCATAATAATCTAGCATTCCACCATCTTGTTCATTAAACATGTGTGATAAACGGTTTGTTTGTTTTAGTGATTTTAATTTTCCTTCATCATATTCACTATGGCCACTGCTTTTTCTATTTTTGGTCTTTTTAGCAGTTTTATTCTCATCAAATTTGATATTATTTTTTTGTTTATCTATTGATTTATTATATTCTCTTACAGTTTCTTTTTCAACAGTTTCAACAGACATAATATTCTTAATGTTTTTTTCAATTCCTTTTTCATCTAATGGTCTATTTCCGTATCTTTCATTGTTGTTTCTGTCATTATTATTTCTGCTATTGAATCTATTATTGTTTCTTCCAAAGTTATTATTATTTTGGTCTCTATTTTGATTATTATTCCTATTAAAATTATTATTTCGATTATTGTCTCTATTATAACCATTATTATTTCTGTCATACCCATTATTTTGATTATTTCTGTTAAAATTATTGTTTTGATTATTGCTTCTATTATAATTATTTTGGTTATTATTTCTATTATAATTATTATTTTGATTATTACGATTATAATTGTTATTATTACTATAATTATTGTTATTTCTATTTTCTCTATTATTAAATTCTCTACCAGAATTATTTTCACGTACAAAGTTTTTGTCTTGTCTATCTCCCATTGACTTAGAATTATTATTCTTTATATTAGCATTTTGCTCTTTTTCTGCTTTAACATTAACTTCAGATTTTATTTCCTTAACATCATTATTTAAAGCTTCTGGTTTTAATTCTTGATTTTTCATAACATCTTGTTCTTTTTTATCATTTAAATTTTCTTCAACTTTTTCTACTTTTTTTACTTCAGTACTTTCGTTTTCTTTTTTTGGTTCATCCTTTTTACCTAAACCAAATAATTCGCTAACTGTCATAGGTTTATTAGGTTTGTTACGATATACAATATTATAATCTTTATTTTGTTTTCTTTCTACAAAACCAATATTACCTTTTTTTTCTTCTTTTTTAACTTTTTCTTCTTTTTTCTTCTCTGTTTCTTCTTGTGCAATAATAACTTCTCTTCTAATAATTACAGGTGTACTTTCTTCTTTTTTAGGTTGTTCTGTCTTTTCTTTTTTCTTTGTATCTTTTTTATTTTCATTTTTGTTATCGCTATTGTTGTTTTTATTATCATTATTGATTTTTTTATCAACACTTTTGTCGTTTTTCATATCAATACCGTTATTTATATTGTCACTATTATTATTTTTTGAACACTTTTCTTCTATTTTTTTTGCTTCATCTTCGCTTACTCCGCTCAAATGACTTTTCGCTTCAATATTTAGCCCTTTTGCTACATCTAATACTTCTTTACTGGTTAAGCCTAGCTTCTTAGCTATTTCATGTATTTTTATCTTACCCAATAATTTCACCCCCACTTATTTTTTTTATTTCGTTTGATAAATGTATATCCTCAATTCCTAGAATAGCTTTATTTTCTTTTCCTATTGTTTTGCTTAATTCTTCTATTTCCCCAAAAATAATTATTGGAACTTTATATTGTTCACATATTTTTTTGAATTTTTCTTTAGACCTATCTGAAGAGTCTTTTGCAACTATACACAAAAAAACTTTTTTCTTTTTTATTTCTATCTCTACACTATCAGCTCCAAAGCACACTTTTCTTGCTCTAGCAGATAATCCAATTAACCCCAATATTTTTTTATTTACCAAGAATTACACCTCTTAAATTTTCATAAATTTCTTCAGATATTTTCATTTCAAATACCTTTTCTAATCTTTTAGATTTTATAACTTTTTCAAGACATTTTATATCATCACATATGTATGCTCCTCTACCTTCTAGCTTGCCTGTCTTGTCTATATTTATTTCATTTTGATTATTTTTTACAATACGAATAAGCTCTTTTTTGTCTTTTTTTTCATTACATCCCATACATGTTCTTTGTGGCTGTTTTTTCATAGTCATTATCATCCCTTTCTGTTGTGAGAATTGTAATTATTTAACCTTGTCCCTTTTATTCTATGTTCTGTTTTATTTTTTATTCTTGTTCTTCATTCGTTTCTTTTGATATTTCAGTATTTTTATCAACTTCCATTTCATTTTGCTCTGTTTTTTCTTCTAAATCTTCTTGATTTTTCATTAACATTTCTCTAAATTGTGTTTCAGATTTAATATCAATTTTCCAATTTGTTAATCTTGCGGCTAACCTTGCATTTTGACCAGATTTTCCAATTGCAAGTGATAATTGATCATCAGGAACTATTACTTGAGCAAATTTTTCTTCTTCTTTTATATCTACTGCAAGAATTTTTGCTGGAAGTAAAGCTGCTGCAATAAATATAGATGGGTCTTCATTCCATTCAATAACGTCTATTTTTTCTCCATTTAATTCATTTATTACATTTTGAATTCTTACACCTTTTTGTCCAACACAAGAACCAACTGGGTCTATATTAGGATCTGGTGAATAAACTGCTACTTTACTTCTATAACCTGGGTCTCTTGAAACACTTTTAATTTCAATTACACCTTCATATATTTCTGGAATTTCAAACTCTAACAATTTTCTTACAAAGTCTGGATGGCTTCTAGAAACAATTACCTGTGGAGCACCTTTTGCACCTTTTTCAACATCTAAAACATATCCTTTTACTTTATCATTAACATGATATTTTTCTGTAGGTATTTGTTCTTTACTTGGCATTACACCTTCTAATTTACCTAAATCCATTACAACTATATTGTGGTCAGCTTTTTGAACTAGACCTGAAACAATTTCACCTTTTCTATCATTAAATTCTGTATATACAATTTCTCTTTCTGCTTCTCTTAATTTTTGTATAATTACTTGTTTAGCTGTTTGAGCTGCTATTCTTCCAAAATTTCTAGGAACTATTTCTATTTCAACTGTATCTCCTTCATTTAAATCAGGATTTATTTTTCTTGCTTCTTTTACACTAATTTCTGTTGCTTCATCATTTGCATTTTCCATTACTTCTTTCATTGAATACACATGCGTTGCTCCAGTTTGGGGATCCATTTCAACTCTTACATTTTCTAATGAATCAAAATTTCTTTTATATGCTGTTACAAGTGCTGTTTCTATAGCTTCTAATAAATACTCCTTTTTTATTCCTTTCTCTTTTTCTAGATCTTCTAATGCTAGTATTAATTCTTTGTTATCAATTGCTTGTTCTTTCATTTTTCCTATCATTCCTTTCTAGAGGGCATAGCCTTCTTTTATATTTAATATTTTTCCTTTCTAATGCATAAATCTAATTAAAAATGATTTTACCAATTATAAACAGTTTTAATTAATGCAATATCTTTTCTGTATATCTGAATATCCTCATCTAATATTATAATTTCATCATCAAAACTTTTTAAAACACCTTGATATTCCTTTTTCCCATTTAGGTCTTTTCTAAATAATTTTACATTTACTTCTACACCAATATTTTGTTCTAAATGTTCATCTTTTCTTAATACTCTTTCAATTCCTGGTGAAGAAACCTCTAAAAAATATTGGTCTTTTATGTAGTCTGCTTCATCTAATATGTCATTTATAGCATCATTTACCTTTTCGCAATCGTTTAAATCAATTCCTTCTGGTTTGTCTATAAAAATCCTTAAAAAATAGTTTTTCCCCTCTTTTACATATTCTACATCATATAGATTATAGCCTGTTTCTTCTATTTTAGGCTTTATTAGCTTTTCTACCCTTTCTTCGATATTAGCCACATTTACCTCCTATTTGTATTATTCTTTAAGTTATAGGAAATGCAATTTCCTATAACTTAAATGAAGAGTGGGATTTGTTCCCACTCTTGCTAACTTTTTTATTGCATTATTATTATACCCAATTTTTGGTAAAAATGCAAGGTTTTTTGAAAAAATATTTGACATTTTCGTTCGTCTTCCCTACCTCTACAAAATTCTTTCCTTTTTATTCGACTTTTTCAAGTCTAGTATTTAATTATTATATGTTCATTTCCCTTAATATTCTCGCCTATACATGGTTCTATTTCACTGTCTGAACTTAGGCTAACTACAGGGCGCAATTTACAAGCCTTTTTATTTATAGACGTATATTTATCATCTGACTGGTACATAGTTTGCCCATTAAGTATATTCGCACACCACCTTATCGAAAAGTGACAACATACACCAGAAAAGATTCTGTATCGCGAAGCAACCCAATAGACATCTTCTTGATTTACATAAAGAGTATCCGCAACATCATTTAAGTACTGTTCACTTATATCAATACGATAATATGTACTTTTAGCGGTTAATCCACTTCCCCCGTGCTCTACTCTTTGTATTCGAGGTCAATCCATTAGCATATCCACTATATGTATCACTCATTCCAATTCCTTCATTTGTTACAGTAGTGGTTCCAATTCCTGAACCTATTTCATATTTATATAAATCAGGATAATAATCAGTTGTCCATGTTCTTACACTCCCTGTATTCTCTTTAGAAGAAATTCCTTTCTCTGTTAAATAATACTCAATATCTTCTTGCTTTATACTTCTGGCTGAAATCCCCTTACTTTCTTTACTATATAAATTTTTACAAATATCATTCATTACATATATTCCATTATTATAACCTAATGGTCCTTGAAATGATACTTTATAAGTCGTAGGACTTCCTATTAAGTCAATTCTATCATCATCATAAATTCTTAATATTTGCCAATCCAATGAATCTTGAGAAATATTTAAACTATTTTCGCTTGAACCTGTTATAGATGAAGATAACTTATCTTTAGAATATGGTGTCGTTACATTATCTGGTACATAATTTATATAATCACCTACATGCAAATTGGCTCTTTTAGAATATTTATCTACATTTACTTCATGTATAACTTCTGTATCATCTCTATCATTTGTTCCTGTAGCTGAAAATATATATTTACCATTTTTTGTTATCTTTGTTACATATCTTCCATTCCTTTCATTCACTTCTCCATTGTTACATATTACACGTTTTATTATACCATTTACAATATTAATCTTAAAGCTTATATATAATTCCTTTCCCTCTTCTTGTTTTTCTACTATTTCTTCTCCCGTTCCATCACTACTTTCAACTATCTTTAATTCTTCAATTTCTATAACAGCTCCTGCTTTTTCTATTATTCCATTTGCATCTATAGTATATTTTTTTTCAAGTATTGTTATTACATATTTTCCTACATCTTGATTTTCTCCATCTTCTACTTCTACATTTCCCTCTCCATAAATTTCCTCTAAATAGTCTTTCATATCCTTTTTGAAATCATGTTCTAATTTAGTATGACTTCCTATCTGTGCATTTGAATATGCTAATCTTATACTTTCAAATACACTTGACTCCTCTGTTAGCTTTTTTGTGTTTTGTGCTTGAGCTAATATGCCGGTTTTCTCCGGTTAATGTGGCTATTGTTACTCCTGCTAGTATTAGCAAAATAATGATAGTTAAAACTAATGCTATAAGAGTAATACCTTTCGTTTCTTTTAAAAATTTTCTCATCTCTCGTTTTCCTTCTTTCCTTTATTTTTTTTACTACTCATACCTTTTTAAATGTTAATCTATAAATATTTATATATTAACATTTAATATTAGTTTTAAGTAGTAATTTTTAATTTATCTTTAAGATATATACTTAAGGATAAATCAAAATAGAATAAAACGAGAAAATAGCTGTATTTGAGTACAATTTTCTATACAGTTATTCTTTGAGATTTTTATAAAATTCTTATTTTATAAATTTTTTTGAAAGTCTTGACAATAGCGTTTTTTATTGGTAAATTATATATAGAACGTTTATCTTTAAGTATATATCTTAAGGATAAATTTTCTGTTTTTATAGTAATTTTTAGGCAAAAATCTAACTTTACATTAGATAAATTATATATTAACTTGAAGCAATGCAAAATTAACTGTAAATTGTAACACAGTTTGTTACAATTTAGTTTAAATATCTATTTATACTTTTTATTCCATGTTCATTTTTTTGAGTTTCATTATATAATTCTAAAAATTTAGTTATTTCCTGTTCTTGATTATTAGCATTCTTTTTTTCGTTTATCCAATTCTGTATAAATTTGTCATCTTTAAAAAACGGTATATTGAGACCAGAACAAAAACTTATATCTTTGTATGTAATAACTCTTGTGTATAAATAGATCTTTTGATAATTCATATTACTACTTAATGCTAAATCTGTAACAACATATTTGTTTCCATTAAAAACATTTCTTAATATAGCTTCTCCTTCTATAATATTTGTTCCTAATATTTCAAATACTCCTGCTTCAGAATTTAGCATACTTTGTAACATTTCATTTTTTTCTTCTTCATTATAAATATTTTTTTGTAAAAATTCTTCTGTTATACAATTCATATTACATGCATTTTTAAATATTACAATATTAGCAAATGCCTGAGTTCCTTCTTGCGTACTATGATCAAATGACGTAAATAATTCTTTTATATTATTTTTATTATTATATTTTGTCTTGTTATAATCTATTTTCCAATTAAATTTACCTTCTTCAAAATAATCCATCATATCCTGAACTATTTTTTCAAACATTTTTCTTAATTCTTTATATCGCTTTACCTTTTCATTGTTTTCGTATACAACTTCTTGTAATCCTTCAACAACTTTTTTTGTCAACTTTTCTTTAAATTCTTTTTCAAACTGCTCCATATCTAATATTACATTTTGTGCATATTTTATAATCTCTTTTGAATCCATATCTTCGTAATTGTTTATAATAAGCATTGGGGCTAATGCCATTTTCAATCCCTCTTCATCTATGAAATCACCTTTTTTTACATACTGCATTGCAAATGGTATTACCCTTTTATCAAATTTAGAACATAAAATTCTAATTAAATTTTCTTTTATCTCTTGAATAGGATTTGCTTTTAATATATTAAGTAGAAAATCATCTATATCTTTGTAATCCATATATTCTGCAATATCATAAAAATAATCACTAATTTCTTTTTTCCCTAATGTTCCTAAAATATCTGTATAGTATTCAAAAAAATCTTTATTACATATTGATGAAAAATAATAGTCACAATTATCTTTGTATGCAATAAAATCCATATTTATAGTATATAGATTAAATATTAACCAGAAGTATTCTGGTCTTTTAGCTTGACATAGTGGATATACAAACCACGTCATTTCTTCATGCATAAATTCGCATTTTTCTTCATCCATCATTTCATATAATTCAATGCAATTTCCTAATAATAATCTATATCCTTCTTCACTTTGTATTAAAGCTGTTCCCATTGCTTTAATTAGTATTTCTTTTGTATAACTACTTTCGTCATCTTCATTTATGTAAAAATAATCTTTTACATTTCTTATGTATTTTTCAATAAGCTCTTCAGGTTCTTTTTTTGAAAAATGCTTAATTTTTTTATATAATAACAAATTATATTCATCTTTAAATAGTTCTTCAAAATTATAATTTAAATTTTTAATATAACTGTAATGTTCAATTAAAACATCTTCTATATGTTTTTTATATGCCCAATCTTTTTCTTTTAACAATATTTGAATTAAACATTCTATTATTGGTTGATTTAATTTTGAATTTATAAGCCCAACAAAATTTATTTTTTTATAATTTTTTTGTATATATTCTATTAGTGCTTCATTTATTTCATCATCATCATATAAATGTAATCTACATATATATTCATATATAGCATCACTTACCAGAAACTCTTTATTTTTTAATTCTTGTATTATTTCATTTTTTCTTAACATTTTTATAATCATTCCTTTCTAAAATATAAATCACAATAAGGTATTAAATTTTGATAAGCTATCCATATTTTACCCTAAAGTAAGAAAAATCACAATAGATTTGTGGTTTTTCTTATCGTGTTTTTTGAACAATTTCAACAATATCTGCAATATACTCACCAATTACAGGTATATTTAATGTAACAATTTTCTGAAGAATAATAACTAAAACCGCTGTTATAACTGTAACACCAATTCCTACTCCAACACCTCTAGAAATTCCAGCAAGCAAATTTCTTTTTATAATTTCTTTCTTGTTTCCTATTAGATATGAAAGCTCTATAATATTTGACTCCGTAAAAGCCTTATTCAAATTATTTATTGTTTTTTCTAAAATATTATATTTTTCTTTTCTTAACCACATAAAAAATCCACCTAAATATATAGTGGATTTTTTTACTATTTTTATTCTAGTTATAAAAAAAATGTTACAACTCGCAACTAATAAAACTTGAAGCCCACGTCAGTAATTAATATATAATATGACTCAGTTAAAACTTTAATTATTCTTCAACTTCTTCTAAATCTTTTTCTACATTAGTCTCCTCTTTTTTCTTATCTTCCTGTTCTTTTACCTGTTCTAGTGATGTAATTAAATCTTGCAATTTTTTTATATCTTTTCCCATCATTTCCCAATCTTTATTATTACTTGATTCTGTTAAGTTTTTATTAGCCTTTATTAAAGATTCTATTAATCCTTCTAAATCCTCTGTATTTTCTATTTCAATATCAACTGCATATTTAGAAAGCAAATTTTCTAAGGCTTTGCTAATATTATCTCCCATTGCAACCTTATTTCCAGAAGCTATGATAACTTTTTTAATTACTGGAACATCAGATTCATTTAACATAGTTTGATATATAGGCTCAACATATAATAAAGTATTATTAATTGGTACAATTATCATTTGTTTTGTTAATTTTGTACCAGTTGCATTCAATACTTCTAATTCCTTCGATATAGCTTCATCTTCACTTATTTGTTTATCTAGTTGCATTGGCCCCACAATATTACTATCTGCTGAAAATTTATATAATTTTAATTTATTATTTGCTCCAATAGTATCACCAACTAAATAAGATATTATATTTTGTTTTTCATTTGGAGTATATATTTGAACTAGTCCTAATTTTTCGCCATCAATTGTTTTTGTCATTGTATAATATGGCTTCATATATGTTCCAGTAGATTTATTTGAATTAACACTATTGTATTTGGCAATATCCCATAAGTCATCTGCTCTATACAATACATCTGTCTTCACATTATGATATATTTTTAGCATACCAGCCTGTATGTTATATAAAAATTCTGGATAAACAAAATGTTTTGATATATCTTCTGGAATCTTCTCATCTAGACTAACAAATAAATTTGGATATATATTTCTATAAGCCATAGCTATTGGGTCTGTTCTGTCTGTAATATAATATGATATTGTTCCATCATAACTATCAATTATTACTTTTATAGAATTTCGAATATAATTTATGTTTTCTCTTACTCCATCATGCTCAATATTTGTATATTGTGAATATGGATAATTTGATGATATAGTATAACCATCTATAACCCACATTATCTTTCCATCATTTGCTATAACTGTATATGGGTCTTTGTCATATATTAAATACGGAAGAGCCTTTTTAGCTCTATTTATAATATCTCTATTAATTAATATTTTACTTTCTGATGTTATATCATTTGAAAAAGCTAGTTTTAAATCTCCTTTTATAACTCCCAAAATTAATCTATCTAGAAATTCTAAATAAAGACCTGCTTTTCCATCATATGTTGAAGTATATTCTTTACCAACTTCATCAGTATAATCATATTCTTGCTTATTTTTTACATTTGTTGCAATTGTATCTTTTGTATTTAATCCAAAATAAATTCTAGGTTCAGAAATAGTAATTTTTTCATCATTTCCAGATATTTCTTTTTGAATATATTTAACATTTCCTATTTCTGTGCTTTCTGTTGCAGATGCAACAATAACTCCCATTCCATGTGTATTTTCATAAGTTTTATTATTGTAGGTTCTACCAACATTTGAAACCTCTCTAGGAGCTAAATAAACAAGCATATTCTTACCATTAATTTCGTATTTAGCTAAATGTGCATTCCTATAAGAAAAATATCCTGTTTCTGTTTGATTATCTTTTAATGCTTTTAAAACAGCATCTTGACTTATAATTGGAATATTTTCTACAACATTTTTGCTTTCATTAACCTCTTCATTTGTTATCGTTCCAGAATTTTCAAGATTAACTTCTTCAATATTGATATTATAAGCATTTTTAGTATTTTTAATATTTTCTGCTATATATTTTTTTTCAGTATCTAATTCATTTGAATTTACAAATATTGCATCAAACAATACCATTGCCAAAAACAAGCCCACCAAATATCCCGGTATAACAGCTAAATTTTTTAATATATTGTTATTTTTAGCTTGTTTAAAAGCTTTTATCGCTCTAGTAACAAATATAACAATTACAAAAGAAAAAATTAAATATCCCCATAATTTTACGTTCTTTTCCACACTTCCAGCACCTATTAACTCTATATCACTGTTTATTGATAACATTTTTTCAAATAAGATATTTTGTGTATTTAATACTGTCAAAATTGCAACTCCTGTAATTATTAATATTATATTTCTAGTTATTTTCTTAAAAAAAGCTCCTTCTTTTAGCATTTTTCCATCTATTCCATCAAAATACATATTAAAAATTACAACATAATATAAAGCCATATATATAGATAATCCTATCATTAGTGAAATAAAATATATTACTAAAGCTTCGATAATTGGTTTTTGAAACATATAATATGAAATATCTAAATTAAATACTGTATCTTGAATACCAAAAGAAGCACTATTTAAAAACAACATTACTTTTTGTTGAAATACTGCTGAAACTACTATACTTACAATAGAAGCAATAATTAAAGCAATTGATTTATTTAAAAGTTTAGGCATCTTTTTCTCTTCTTTTTCAAAAAAGGGTTTTAATCCTTTTTTTATTCCTCTATTAGTCTGATAGATTATAAAATATAAAAAAATAAAATTAATTCCCATAATATAGTATCTATATTGTATATTAGTATAAAATATACTCTTGTATTTCTCGCCTAATTCTAAATATTCTAAATAACTTCCACGCAAACTTACATAACTAATTATTGCAAATATTGCTAAAAATAATATTACTAATAACATTCTAGTTTTACTATTTTTTTTACACTTCTCATTTGTCTTTTTATCAGCATTTACCTTATTATTACTATCCAAAAAAATCACTTCCAAACATTATATTATACTATTGCCTTTACAAAATCTTCAGAATTAAATATTTCCATATCGTCTATTTGTTCACCAACTCCTATAAATTTTACAGGTATTTTATTTTCTTCTACTATCCCTATTACAACACCGCCTTTTGCTGTTCCATCTAATTTTGTTAGCACCAAACCTGTTATATCTGCTTCTTCTTTGAACGCTTTAACCTGAGAAATTGCATTTTGTCCTGTTGTTCCATCAATAACTAATAATACTTCTTTATCTGCTTCAGACATTTCTTTATTAATTACCTTTTGAATTTTGTTAAGCTCGTCCATTAAATACTTTTTATTATGTAATCTTCCAGCTGTATCTACAATTAATACATCAGCATTTTTTTCTTTCGTTATTTTTATTGCATCATATACTACAGAGGCAGGATCTACACCTTCTTCTCTTTTTACAATATCTGCTCCAGATCTATTTGCCCATATTTCCAATTGTTCAACCGCAGCAGCTCTAAATGTATCTGCTGCTGCAACAACTACCTTCTTTCCATCTTTAGCTAATCTATTTGCAATTTTACCTATTGATGTGGTTTTTCCAACACCATTTACACCAACAACTAAAATAACTGATGGTTTTGTATTTAAGTGTAGGCCTACATCTGTCACATCTAATATTTTTTTCATTTCTTCTCTTAATGCTCTCTTTACATCTTCTTCATCTT
>CAMJYG010000053.1 GCA_946409935.1 uncultured Clostridium sp.
AGAGCTATTAAGAAAAACTTATAACTATATTATTCCAGCATATCATATGAATAAGCAACATTGGAATACTATAATTTTAAGTGATAAATGCGATAAGGAATTAATCAAGGAATTGTTAGAACAAAGCTATGATTTAACTAAAAAGTAATGTTCAGAAAATAAGTAATATTGCGAACGAGTTAGATAAAGATATATAGTAATTTTGTGTTATAAATATGGAGGTGGTAGAGATTAATTATTGGTGGATTTGGTTTATTATAATTTTCTTTTGTATAATAATACCACGAAGAAATAAATTTTATTTAGGATTAATAAATAGAAAAAAGAAAGGAGAAAAAAGAAAAATGCCAACAGAACTAATGAAAGATTTTATAGGAAAAGTATGTGCAATTACATTGTTTAATGAGTCTTTTGGAATTACAGGTAAAATTATATCTGTAGAAGGAAATTGGATAAAAGTTTCAGAGAAAGATACAAGTAGACTTGTAAATGGTGATATGATTAGAGATATTAAAATAATGCCAGAGAAATATCAAAAATAATTACAAATTACAATTTATATAATAAGAGTCGTAAAAAAAGATCTTGATGTATAATAATAAAAAGATTAGAAATGCAAAAAAATGAAAGGAAACAGTAAAGATAGATATGAAAATATAAAGAAAGTATTATTTATAGAAAAATAATATACTGATTAAAAACAAATTTTAAAAATGTTTATGTATGGGAGAAAATAAAATGGTAGATTACATAATAAGAAATGCAGAGTTGTCTGATTTGAAAACAATTCAAAATTTAAGTCAAGAATTTATTGAACAAGAAAATGAAATTGTAAAAGGCGAATATATGACTTCTTTAAATTGGGCTAATTCAGATGCAGGATATCAAAATTATAAAAGAAATATTGAACATGATTATCTATTTGTAGTGTGCGTAGAGAAAGAAATTATTGGTTATATGACATGTTGGATAAATAAAAAACAAGATTGGGATATATATAAAACATTAGAAATTGGAAATATATATGTAAAAAAGGAATATAGAAATAATGGTATAGGAAGTAAGCTAATAGAAAAGGCTAAAAATATATGTAGAGAAAATGATATTAAGGTTATGGAAATTAAGGTTTTGCATGATAATGAGAGTGCAAAAAGGTTTTATAAAAAACACAATTTAAGAGAGTATATGATAACTCAATATTTAAAAATATAAGTTACATATAATATAAAAATAGAAATGATAGATATTTTATGGAAAATTGTATTTTAGTAAAAAAAGAAGATAATCAATTTTACTTGACATATAAATCTTTAAAGGTTCAGGCTACTATCGGAAAAAACGGACTAACAAATGATTTAGTTGAAGGAGATATGAAAACTCCAATAGGTGAATTTGATTTAGGAATTGCATTTGGCATGCACGAACGTTGTGAATTTGACATGAATGAAGATATACCATATTTTAAAATACATAATAATCAATATTGGATTGATGATATTAATTCGAAATTTTATAATCAATTAATTATAATTGATACGGAGCCTAAAATTAGTGGAGAACATTTAATTGATTTTGCAAATGAAGATTATGAATATGCAATTGAAATTAAGGTTAATCCACATAATATTATTGGAAAAGGCAGTGCAATAATGTTACATTGTAATAAAAATGAATATACTCATGGATGTGTGGGAATTTCAAGAGAAAATATGATTAAATTGTTAGGAATGATTGATTCAAATACAAAGATTAAAATTGAAGAGTAATTAAAGTAAATAGAAGTAAAAAACTTAGTTTTCTTTTCAAAAGAAAGCTATAATTTGATAAAAAATAATTTTAGATTAGAAGTGTAAAGGAAAATATTATGGGGTATATATCTAATATTAGAAAAAAAGTGGGACATGAACCATTAATTGGAGTTGGAGCAACAATTTTAATTTTCAATGAAAAAAATGAATTGTTGCTTAAATTAAGAAGCGATACTAGAAACTGGGGAATACCTGGTGGATTAAAAGAATTGAATGAAACCATTGAAGAATGTGCTATTAGAGAGGTAAAAGAAGAAACAAATTTAGCACTATATGATTTAAATTTACTTGCTGTTTTATCTGGAGAAGAATTTTATTTTAAATATCCAAATAATGATGAGTTGGATTGTGTTATTACATTATTTGAAGCAAGAAATTATGAAGGTACTTTAAAAATAAACGATAATGAAAGTACAGAATTAAAATTCTTCTCATTAGATAATCTGCCACAGTTGGAAGCAAGAGCTAAAATTATAATTGATAAAATTATAAATGGACAAATAAAAATACAAGCTAAAATAAATAGTAAATAATTTAAAATTAGATAGTGTAAAATAACAAAACTCAATAGATTAATAATCTATTAATTGAGCAAACAAGGATTATGTTAACAAATGGATGGCAATTATACCTTAACAAATAGATTATTATGAGTTAAAATAAGTAGTATATTATATAATAAAATCAATGAAGGAAAGAGTAATTAAATATAATATCATTACAGAGAAATTCTCGTTAGCTGAGAGAGAATGTGTAAAAATTTAACGAAAAAGGATCCAAAGATAAATAGCTGAACTAATAGTAGGTTATTTCAGGAGTGCCTGTTATAGCACAAATGTATGAATGTACATTATAAGTTTAATATAGAAATGTATTAATAAAATAGAGTGGTACCACGAAAATATGTCGTCTCTAGGGATATTCCCTAGGGATTTTTTGAACTTATAAAAACATTTAAAAAATATTATTGGAGGGATATTTATGGCTGATATTGAAGAATTAATAGCTATAAGACTTGAAAAAGTGAAAAAATTAACAAATTATGGGATTAAATTACATCCAGAAAGATATGAAATAAATCATACCTTAAAAGAAGCAATAAATTTAGAAGATGGTTCTGAAAATATAAAGGTTGCCGGAAGAATAATGGCAAAAAGAAAAATGGGGAAAATTACTTTTATTGATATTCAGGATATAGAGGGACATATTCAATGTTATATTACAAAAAATAATATAGGAGAAGAAAACTATTTGATTTTTCATGAGACTGTTGATATAGGAGATTTCATTGGAGTAAATGGAAAAATTTTTACAACACCTTCAGGAGAGAAAACAATAGAAGTTTTTGAATATGTTTTTTTGGGAAAAGCCTTAAGACCATTACCAGAAAAATTTCATGGATTAACAGACCAAGAAATGACCTATAGGGAAAGACATTTGGATTTGATAATGAATGAAGAAAGTAGAAAAAGATTTTTATTAAGGTCAAAATTCATAAAACTAATGAGAGAGTTTTTAGATGAACATAATTTTATAGAAGTAGATACCCCTGCACTTCAAAATACTGCATCTGGTGCTACTGCAAGACCTTTTATAGCACATCATAATGCCCATGACATGGACGTTTTTTTAAGAATTTCACCAGAAATAACATTAAAAAAATTAATAATTGGTGGATTTAATAATGTTTATGAAATTGCAAGAGATTTTAGAAATGAAGGAATCGATAAAAATCATTTGCAAGATTTTACAATGATAGAAGGATACAGTGCATATTGGAATTATAAAGATAATATGAAATTTTTAAGAAATATGATTATTTATATATTTGATAAATTATTTAATGGAAATCTTTTAGTAAGAATTGGAGATAAAGAAATAGATTTTGGAGGAGAATGGGATATTGTTTCTTTTAGAGATTTAGTTTTAAAAATTTGATAATTTTGGATTTAGAGGAGACTTTAATTATCAAAATACAAATCAACAAAATATTTATAATAGTGAGATAATTTCATTTAATCAAGCAATAGATTTAATAATGCAATCAGTTAGTGGAGAAAAAGAAGATGAAATGTTTTATGATATTCTAATAAAACAAGCACCAACAGAAAAAGAGAAAAACATAATAACAAGCATTAGAAATGATGAAAGAAAACATAATAAAATATTAAGAGATTTATATTATAGTTTTACAGGGAATATACTACCACAAGATATGTCTATTCCAAAAACAGAAACGGATTTAAGCTATCAAGAAAATTTGGAAAAAGCTTTGTTTGGAGAGTTAGATGCTGTTGTAAGATACAGAAGAATATTAGGAACAATGCCAAGTGGAAATAGTTATACATTACTAATGGCAATAATGACAGATGAATTAAGGCATGCAAGTAAATATAATTTTTTAATACACATTGCGAAATAAATTATAGAAATCAATCAAAATTGAAGATTTTCAAAATCTCTTCAAAATCCATTCATTGACTATCAACTTAAAAGGTAGTAAAATTTAATATGAAAACATATAACAAATTTAGAAGCTACATGGCTTCTTTTTTTGGCTATGTAGAAAGGACAAAAGACAAATGAAAAATAATACACAGAAAAACAACTATATTGATTTTACTAAAGTTGAGTTACAAAAAAATCACATTATATAGTTACAAAAAAATCAAAATATGCTATAATCTAAAACGAATTGAGGTGTAAAGATTTATGTTAGAAAATGTAGAAGTTTTAGCACATAGTTCTATAAGAATAAGTAAAAATAAAATTATTTATATAGATCCTTATAACATAGAAAAAAATTATAATGATGCAGATTTAATATTTATAACACATGACCATTACGACCATTATTCTGAAGAAGATATAGATAAAGTAAAAAAAGATGATACAGTTTTTATTGTTCCAGAAGAATTATTAACGAAATTGCTAAAAAAGGGAATAAGACAAGATTGCATTATAGCAGCCCAACCAAATCAAACAGAAAGAGTTTTAGGAATAAGATTTGAAACAGTCCCTGCCTACAATGTAAATAAAACATTTCATCCAAAAGAAAATGGATGGGTTGGATATATTATAGATATAGATGGAATTAGATACTATATTGCTGGAGATACAGATATAAATGAAGATAATAAGAAAGTAAAATGTGATGTAGCTTTAGTACCAGTTGGTGGAACATATACAATGGATTTTAAAGAAGCAGCACGATTAATAAATGAAATAAAACCAAAGATTGCAGTTCCAATACATTATGGTAGTATAGTTGGGACAAAACAAGATGCAACTGATTTTGTGAAATTATTGCATCCTAGTATAGAGGGTATAATTTTGATGAAGTAATGAAAGAAGGAATAAAAGATGAATTTACTAAATGTTTGCACAAAAAATGAGATAGAATTAATAGAAAACGCTGGATTTAAAGTTGAAAATAAGGATTATACCACAGATGAATTAAGAAGATGTGAAGCACAAATTACAGAATATATTATGTCGCATAGTTCTAAAAATGGGGATATTGGGAAATTGAGTAACGAGTATAGTAGCATAATTAGGACTTTTGATATATAATATCTACGTATAAAGAAAATATTATTAAAAGATTAGCGCAATATTATTCTATAAAAATAGGAGGAATTTGATATGGGATATATTTCAGAAATAAGAAAATATGTAGGGCATAGTCCAATAATGGTAACAGCAGCAATGTGCATTATTTATGATAAAGAAAAAAAGAAAATTTTATTTGAAAAGCGCTCTGATAATGGAATGTGGTGTGTACCAGGTGGTGCAATTGAACTTGGAGAAACTCTGGAACAGGCATTAAAAAGAGAAGTAAAAGAAGAAACAGGTTTAGATATATCAAATCCTAAATTATTTGATGTAGTTGCAGGTGTACATATGATTTATCCAAATAAGGATGAGGTTTATTATACTGATGTAGTATATGAAATTAATGAGTATTCTGGAATTTTACAACATGATGAGGAAAGCACAGAACTTAGATGGTTAGGAATTGATGAACTACCAGAAGGAATAATGCTGACACAAATTGAATATATAAAAAAATTTATAGAGAATCTTAAAAAGTAGTTAGAATATATGATTTTAAATCAGATATAGGAATGGAAAGAACGATAATTAAAAATATGAAAGGAATAGATAAATATGCAAATTGAATTTGAATTGATGAAATTGATAGAATTTTTAATATATCTAATTTTAACAACAAGCATTATAATATTTTTAGTAAAGATTTATAAGGCTAAAACTAGGAAAGAGAAAATATATAAAAAAATAATAATAGTTATGATTAATGTTTTTCTTATGATAAATTTATTAATTTTTGATTACTCTCATAAAACTTATTTTAAATATAATGATTGGGCAATTTTAGGAAGTAAAATAGATGATGTTCGTGAGAAATATGGCGAATTTGATAGAGAAAATATAAAACAAGGTGAATCAGGGAAAGTTGCATATTATATTTATACAGATAATTCTCCAATTATGCCAGATCATTTGCCACGCTATTATTTTATATGTTATGATAAAGATGGGATTGTTTATGAAGTATATGTAAGTGGACCGCCTGGTGGATAAAAAAATTCTATTACAAAAGTAAAATTTAAAAAAAGTATAAATTTCAACTAAATTCAAAACTAGCAATAAATAAAAAAATGATTTGATTATAAAATAATGTGCTTTGAAAATTAATAAATTATCGAAAAACAATAACAAAATATTGACAAACATAAAAATAAATAGTATAATTCTTCTATAATTAATTATGGAGGATTTTTTTTATGATTATAATATATGATTTTGATGGGACATTAACACCATATTCGTTACCGCAATATGAAATTTTAATAGAAAATGGATATTCAGATGATATTTTAGAAGAAAAAATTAGAAATAAAATAAGAACAGAAAATTGCACACTATATCAAGCATACTATCAGATATATAAAGAAATATTAAAAGAAAAAAATATAAAATTTAATAAATTTAATATATGTAAAGGTGCAGAAAGTGTTAAATTTAATAAAGGTGTTGAAGAATATTTTAAAGCTATGCAATATAAAGAAACAGGAGTAAAACATTATATTGTTACATCTGGATTGCAAGAATATATTTATCATACAAATATAGAAAAATATGTACAAGGAATTTATGGTGTTACATTTAAAGAGGAAAATGAAATATATACAGATTTAGATGTATTATTAGACGACACAAAAAAAGTTGAAGTAATTAAGAAATTAATTATTGAAAATAATAATGACAAAGAAATAATATATTTGGGTGATGGATTAACAGATAAAAAAGCTTTTGAATACGTACATTCTATAGGTGGAAAAAATATATTTATAAAAATCGATGAAAATTCAGCTTTAAAATATAACAAGCTTAATGAGAAAAATATTATTAATAAATGTTTTGAACCAGATTATTCAGAAAATTCTGAAATAAGAAATTATATAAAAAATGAAATTAATAAATAGATATAAATGAAAAAATGAATAGGAGTGTTGGTCTAGTGGAATATTTAGATATTTTAGATGAAAATGGAAATAAAACAGGGGAAAAGAAGCCACGAAGAGATGTACATAGTAAAGGATATTGGCACAAAGGTATTCATATATGGATAATAAATTCTAAAAAAGAATTGCTAGTACAAAGAAGAAGTGCTAATAAAGATGTTTATCCTAATAAATTATATATATCTGTAGCCGGTCATCCAGTAAGTGGAGAAGATGAAATCGAAGGTATTAAAAGAGAATTTAAAGAAGAAATTGGAATAGAACTAAATAAAAATAAATTAGAATATTTATTTACATTTGCACAGAAAGTTGTCGAAAACGACGGAAAATTTTTAGATAATCAATTTTATGATGTATACCTAGTAGAAATGGATTTAGACATTAAAAAACTTAAATTACAAGAAGATGAAGTAAGTGAAGTAATGAATATTTATTACAAAGATTTTGAAAACATGATAGAAAATAAGAACAAAGATATAGTAAATCATCCAGAAGAGTGGAAACGATTATTCAAGATATTACATGAAAAATATGATTAATTATGGAGGAAGTTTTATGCAAATATTTGGAAAAAATAGTATAGGAAATTTCTTGAAGATTTTTCTTCAGATATGTTTTTATTTTGGAATAATTCTATTAGTAATCCTACCATTTATATTAAAAATCTTAGGATTTAATATGGAAGCAAGTATGTTTGTTATATATCCTAATGGAATTATATTATTATTAATTACACGAAATTTTATAAAATTATTTGATAGCTTAAAAAATAATACTCCATTTTGTATAGAAAACGTAAGGATTTTGAAAAAAACAAGTGTAATAAGCTTTGTTGGAGCATTATTCTGGCTAATAGACCTAGTATATCAAGTATTATTTGTAAATGCTAAAGATATTGTTTTTATTGTAACTTTAGGATTTTTAAGCATATTATTTTTAGGTGTTGCAATTGCATTATATATTTTATCAGAATTATTTAAGAAAGCCTATGATTATAAAGAAGAAAATGAATTAACAATATAAAAAATCTGCAAAATGGAGGTTATTTATGATAATTGTAAATTTAGATGTTATGATGGCAAAAAGAAAAATATCATCAGGAGAATTATCAGAAAAAATTGGAATTACACCTGCAAATCTATCAATATTAAAGAAAAATAAGGGAAAGGCAATAAGATTCTCAACTTTAGATAAGATTTGCGATGTACTTAAATGTACACCAGGAGATATATTAGAATACAGAGAAGATAATGAATATAAATAAGAATGAAGGATATGAAGAATGAAAATAAGTAGAAAAGGCTATTTTATAGCGTTTATAACTATATTAATTATTGAAGTTATTATTGCATTATATGTACATGACAATTTTATAAGACCATATGTAGGAGATATATTAGCAATAATCTGTATATATTTTTTAGCGAAAACAGTGTTTTTAGAAAAAATAAAGAATTTGAGCTTATATATTCTATTGTTTTCGATAATGGTTGAATTTATACAATACTTTCAAATATTTAATAATTTAACAAATGATAATTATGTATTAAAAATAATATTAGGAGCTACATTTGATGTAAAAGATATAATATGTTATATGAGTGGATATTTAATAATAAAAGGAATGAATTTGACTATGGAATATTTAGATATTTTAGACGAAAATGGTAATAAAACTGGAGAAAAAGACACACGAGAAAACATTCATAAATTGGGATTATTACATTCTGAAGTGGCTGCTTTTATTTACACAGATACAGGTAAAGTGGTATTACAAAAACGCAAATCTAATAAATCAACATATGCTGGTGTATGGTCTGTAACTGGTGGACATGTTTTGGCTGGAGAAAATAATGAGGATGCAATAATAAGAGAAATAAAAGAGGAATTAAATTTAGAAATTAAAAATGAACAAATTACTTTGTTACGACATATAAATCAAAAAAAGTAAAAGATAATATAATTAATAATAAATTTTTCAGTATATACAATATTAAAATTAGTATGGAACAATTTAATAAAATAAAAATACAAAAAGAAGAACTTGAAGATGTAAAATTATTTTCTATTGATGAGATTGAAAATATATTAGATAGAGAAGATAAACATTATAAATTGCCACAAAAATCAGAATTGGCTATTATGATTATGCAAGAGAATCAACACTTATACCAAGATTATATAATCCACCAGAACTTGTTATTGTAGAACTTAAAAATATTTCTATATAAAACAGAGTAATTAAATTGAATATATTTATAAAATGTGTATACAAAAAAACAATATTTTGCTAAAATAAATTCAATAATTTTATTAGAGTAGAAAATAAATAGTTAAGACTTAGTAGACGGGAAGTTGTTACTAAGGCAAGGAATAATAGGCTTCGCTTATTTATTTTCGCATTCCGCTAATAAAGATAAAGGAAAGAAAAGCTCTCTCCTTTTCTTTTGATGCGGAAAAAAAAGAAAAGGAGGATTTTTTTATGTCTAGAAACAAAAAAATTATATTAACAGCTGTACTTATAGCCATGCAAATAATATTATCACGTTTTTTATCAATAAAAACACCTATATTAAAAGTCAGTTTTGCATTTATTCCAAGCATATTATGTGCGATATGGTTAGGTGTTAAATGGACTGTTTTATTAAATGTTCTAGGGGATATTATAGGAGCAACATTGTTTCCAACAGGAGCATTTTTTATAGGATACACTATAAGCACAGCTATATCAGGGTTAATATATAGCGTTTTGCTATATAAAAAACAAGATAATTCATTTACTGATAAACAATTTATAATAAGACTAATTATTTCAGTAATTTTAGTTACTTGTATTTCAAATATTGGATTAAATACATTATGGATAAGCATTACTACAGGAAAAGCATTTATAGTATTGCTAGGAACAAGAATAATAAAAGAACTTATTATGATTCCAATTCAAATAGTAGTAATCTTATTTATTGAAAAAAACTTAAGAAATCCTTTTGATACATATATAAGGAGTAGCAATGATTAAAGTAGAAAATGTTTCATTTAAATATAAAAACAGCGATAAAAAGATAGTAGATAATTTAAATTTTGAAGTTAAAGATGGAGAAATAATTGCTATTGTTGGACAAAATGGCTCTGGTAAATCTACTATTGGAAAATTAATTTCTGGAATTATAAAACTAAAACAAGGAAATATTACTGTTGATGATTTAATAATTAAAGATAAGAAAGTACAAGATAAAATTGGAATTGTTTTTCAAAATCCTGAAAATCAAATCATATTTAATAATATATATGATGAACTTTCTTTTGCATTAAAAGGATTTGAAAAAGCAGAAATTGAAAGGAGAATAGAAAATAGTTTGCAACAAGTTGGAATGCTTGAATATAAAAATAAAGATTTATATTCGCTTTCATTAGGTCAAAAACAACGAATAATGATTGCAGAAGTTTTAACAAAGAAACCTAAGTATATTATTTTTGATGAGCCAACCACAATGATTGATAGTGAAGGAAAAGAGAGTATTTACCAAATAATAGAAAATTTGAAAGATGAAGGATATACAATAATATGCATAACTAACTTGGCAGATGAAATTCTAATTGCTGATAGAACATTAATACTGAAAAATGGAAAAATAGCACATGAAATAAAAAAGGAAGATTTAATAAGTAAATCGTATTTATTAAGAGAAAATGGAATAAAAGAGCCTATATTACTGGAAATTATAAATGGATTAAGAAAATAAGTAAACTACATCTTAAAGAAGTAATGGCAACAAGTATACATGTATTACCAGTTATTATATTTACTTTTATAATTAACTATATGTTAGATAATTTTTATAATGCATTATGGATAGGAGTTAAGCTTTTTATAGTATGCAATATAACAATTGTATATTCTGAAACTACAAATGTTTTAGGTATAGCTGAAACAATAAAAACAATATGCTATCCACTTAAACTTTTTAAAGTTAATACAGATGATATTAAAGTAATGATCTGCATTTCTTTATCTGTAATACCTATATTAAAAAAGGATTTATACGAACTTAAAGAGGCTTGTAAAACAAAGAAAATTACTTTAAATTTAAAAAATATAAAAACAGTTTTAGTAAAGTTTTTTTTATCACTTATATTAAGAGTTAATGAAATAGAAGAATCATTGATAGCAAAACGATTTAGCAATGAGTAGGAGTTGAAAGATTATGAAGAAGAAATTTAAAGAAATAATACAAGAAATATGTAATGAAGAAAATATAAAATATACATTCTTATCAAAAGATTGGGTTATAATGTTGGAAAAAGATGGAAAAACTAGGTTCATTTCTGGATACAAGTTTGATTTGAATTCTCAAGCAATAGGACTTATTGCAGATGATAAATATGCTTTATATGATGTCTTGAAAAGCAAAGGTATACCAGTAATTGAGCATAAAATTGTTTATAAAAACACCAATAAATTAGATTATGCAATTGGTTGCAATTCTTATGAATATGTAAAAGATTATTTTTTAAAAAACAACAATCATATTGTAATAAAGCCAAATGAGGGTAGTTGTGGGCATAATGTATTTAATGTGACTGAAATAAATGAAATCGATATTATTTTAGATAAATTATTCACCAATAATTATTCAATTAGTATATGTCCATTTTATAATATAAAACACGAATATAGAGCTATTATGTTAGATGGAGAAAATAAGTTAATATATACAAAATATCTACCTATTGTTACTGGAGATGGTTGTAAAACTATAAGACAATTACTACTTGATTTTAACCATGATTATTTTATTGATAAATTGGAAGATTCAAGATATGATAAAGTTCTTGCTAAAAATGAAGAATTTAAATACAATTGGAAGTTTAACTTATCGCAAGGATCAATAGCTAAAAGATTAAATGATGAATTATTAGAAAAAAAATTGATACAACTTGCAAAACAAGTTTGTAATGAAATAAACCTAAAGTTTGGAAGTATTGATATAATCCAAACTGATAATAATGATTTATATGTTCTTGAAGTTAACAGTGGTGTAATGATTGAAAATTATATTAGACTTAATCCTGATGAATATGTGACTGCTAAAAATATTTATAAAGGTGCTATAGAAAGATTGTTCAATAGTTAAATTTGCATTAAATAGTTACAAAAAAATAAAAGTATGCTAGTGAGGTAATATATGGATAAAAAAAGAGTAATAAAGCTAAATGAAAATGATGAATACCTTTCTTT
>CAMJYG010000054.1 GCA_946409935.1 uncultured Clostridium sp.
TCTAATATTTTTTTCATTTCTTCTCTTAATGCTCTCTTTACATCTTCTTCATCTTGTAGTTTTTCTTTCTTCATTCTTTCTCTTAAGTTACTAATAATCTTTATAGATGTATCCATTCCAATATCTGACATAATTAAAACTTCTTCTAATTCATCTAAAAAGTTTTCATCTACTTTTCTAAAATTACTAAAAACATTATTTATTTTCTCATTAAATGTCTCTTTTGTTTTATTCATTCCTTGTTTTAGTTTATCAAAAAATCCCATTTTATATACCATTCCCTTCTTAAGACACACACCTAAATATCTTTAATAACATCTCTTGCACCTTTTAAATAATCTATTCCTGAAAAAATAGTTGCAATAGTTTGAATTATCATCATAATAGTAACAAGAATATTCAATATAAGTTCTATACCCTGTAAACTTCCAAAAAAACATTCTCCAAATGCATGTATATCTAAAAAAGCTAAAATTATTGCAAACATTTGACTAACAGTTTTTAATTTTCCCCATTTAGATGCTGCAATTACTTTACCATCTTTTTCTACAGCAACTAATCTATAACCTGAAACAACAAATTCTCTAGTTAAAACAATAATTGGAATCCATGATGGAAGCTTAGACATTTCTACTAACATTACCATAGCTGCCAATACAAGTATTTTATCAGCTAATGGATCCAAAAACTTACCAAATGTTGTAATTTGATTATTTTTTCGTGCCAAATACCCATCTAACTTATCTGTAATTGAGGCTATTATAAAAATTAAGTCTATAATTAGATTTTGTATTGGAATTCCCATTAATTCGCCATCTATTCCAAATAAAGGAATTATTACCATTATTGGTACTAATATTATTCTAAAAATTGTTAATTTATTGGGTAAATTCATTTAAAATTACATTCCTTTCTTGTGTTATATTACAATGAATTATTTCAAAATTTCAATAGCTTTTTGCAATTGCGTATCATCCTTTTCTTCTAATAAAAATTCACTTTTTACGCTCTCTGGTAATTCTACTTTTTCATCTGGTTCTATTCCGATTTTATTTATCTCTGCTCTACTTGGTGTTAAATATTTTTCAGTAGTTATTTTTAATCCGCTTTCATCTGGTAATGTCATTATTTGTTGTATTACACCTTTTCCATAAGTTTTTGTTCCAACAATTTTAGCTTTTCCTAAATCTTTTAAAGCACCGGCTAATATTTCAGAAGAACTTGCAGTATTTCCATTTGTTAAAACAATAATTGGCATATTTATTATAGGACTATTTTGAGATTTTTTAACTTTTTCATTATTATTTTTGTCAACTTCATATAGAAGTACAGAATCTTTTTCAGCTATATAATCAGCAATTTTTAATGCTTGTTCAACAATTCCTCCTCCATTATTTCGTAAATCAATTATAAGTGATTTTATACCTTGTTTTTGAAGTTCTTCAAATTTTGTTTTAAAATCTTCTGCAGTTGATTCATCAAATGATGAAAATTCAATATATCCTATATTTTTTTCTAAAACTTTTCCTTCTACTGGATTTACTTTTATTCCTTCTCTTGTTATTTCGAAGTTTAGAGTTTCGGTACCTCTTAAGATTTCAAGTTTAACCGTTGTTCCTTCTTCTCCTTTTATTTTATTTGAAGCAACTGACATTTCATCTGCAGTATACTGAATTCCATCTACAGATACTATTAGGTCTCCTGGCAAAATTCCTGCTTTTTCTGCCGGTGTATTTTTTATTGGTGATAAGACTCTAATTTTATTAGCATCTTGGTCTTTAACCATATATATACCAATTCCAACAAAATTTCCCATAGTGTCTTCCATATATTCTTTCATATCTTCTTTAGAAATGTACTCTGTATATGGATCATTTAAACCTTCTATATATCCTTTAATAGCTCCCTCTTCTAGCTTTTGTTCATCAATTTCACCTAAATAGTATTGTTGTATAATTTTTCTATATTTATCAATTTTTTTATCGATATTATTACTTTCTGTTGATGTTAAAATTATTGATTTACCTACTGATTTATTTTCTGTAAAATATTTATACATTCCTATAGAAGTAACTAAAAATGTAATAAAAGATACAAGAACTACAAGCATTATAATTTTATAAACTTTAAATCTTCTTTTTTCTTCCATTTTGAATATCATTCCCTTCTTAACTATTTATATGATTTTTTAGTTTTCCTATTATATAGCAGACTATGCCTAATTTTTAAATATTATAATTCACAGCTTAAAAATAATAGCTGTGAATTGTAAAACATTCTTATAAATTATATTAAATCATAAAATTTTTATTCACTCTAAATTACATATAATTTCTAGGATCCCTCCTACTATCATTACCACTTGAATACCAAGTATAAGGAGACACTCTTACTTCAAAATGTAAATGAGGTCCTGTTGAATTTCCAGAGTTACCACTTTGCATAATGGCTTGTCCTTTTGATACAGTTTCTCCCACAGATACATAGAATACACCATTTCCATGTGCATACCATGTTCGTAATCCATTTGTATGTTGTATAACTAAATAATTACCATAACTTCCTGATAATGAACCCTTAGATATAATAACACCATCAGCAGCTGCATATACTGTTGTACCAACTGGTACACCATAATCTATTGCTCCATGATATTTACCACTTGAATAATACATAGTAGCAGTTACTGAACCTGTTTTTACTGGTCTTTGTAGCACTCCAGAGCCACCAGAATTATATGTTTCACTACTTGTATCTGTTTTTGAACTATTGTTACTACTTGAAGCACTTTGCTGCTGTTGCTGTTGTTTTCTTTTTAATTCTTCTAATTGTTTTTTATATCTTTCCTCTGCTGCTTTTAATTCTTTTTGTATTTTATCATTATCAGCTTGTAATTGTTCTATTTCCGCTTGTGTCTTTTTCTCATCTTCTGTTAACTTAGAAACATAATTATCTTTTTCTTTTTTGGAACTTTGTAATTGTGTAGCTGCACTTTGTTTACTTGCCTTAGAAGTTGCTAATTCTTTTTTACTATTTTCTAAAGCTTGCTTAGATTCTTCTATTTCTTTTTTCTGTTTTTCTATTTTGTCCAATAATTCTGCATCATTTGTAGCTACTTCTGTTACAAGATAATAATTAGAAATTAGGTCTGTAATACTTGCTGAAGATAAGATAAAGTCTAAATATGAAGTTTCACCTGCCTCATAAGTTGCAACTAACCTTGCCTCTAACAATTCTTCTTGTTTTTCATATTCTTCCTGAGCTTTTTTTAGATTATCTTCTGCTTCAGAAATTTTTGTGTTTAAATTTGAAATTTTTTCATCTAATTCATCAATCTGATTTTGATATTGAGAAATTTTAGTTGTTAATTCTTCAACCTGTTTCATAGTTTCAGATTTTTCTTCTTTAATTTCATTTAATTGTTCTTTTGCTTCATCAATTTTTTGATTATTTTGACTTTGTTGATTTTTTAATTGAGTTGTATCTTCTGCAAATGCAACACTACTTTGTAGTAAGAATATTGAAATTAACAATACTCCTATAAACTTTAAAAATATTTTTTTCATAAGTTCCTCCTATTTTTATTAATAACTACATCCCTTAATTTTCTTTTTTTGCATTTTCGTTTTCGTTTTTATTATCATTACCTTCATAATTCTCAGTATTATTGACATTTTCAGTGTTTTGGTTTTCTTCAGAATTTGGGGTATTTTCAACCTTCTCGTTGTTTTGTTGTTTATCTTCTTTTATCTGTTCTTCTTTTTCTTGTACATTCGCGTTAGGTATAATTCCATTTGTTATGTATGGCATTGGGTCTGTAACAACTCCATTTATTCTTACTTCAAAATGTGCATGTGGTCCTGTTGAATATCCTGTTGAACCTACTTTTAATACTGCCTCTCCTCTTTTTACAGTTTGTCCAACCTGTACTAAAATTTCTGAGCCATGAGCATATAGTGTTGAAATTCCACCACCATGGTCTATAATAACCATATTTCCATAAGCTGTGTTAAATCCAGCTTTTGTAACTATTCCATCATTTGCAGCAATAAAATTACTTCCAGCAGGTGCTGCAATATCGACTCCCGTATGCAATTTATTAATATGTAATATTGGATGGTATCTCATCCCGTAATTAGAGCTTATCCTTGTATACCCTGGAACAGGCCATGCAAGTTCTCCTCCTATATATTTTGTATCTATTCCTTGCAATATTGAAGCTAAAATTTCTTTATTTACTGCTTCAACTTCAACATTATATTCATCTATTTTTGATTGTAGATCTTTTTCTCTTTCTGATAATTTAGAAATATAATTTTCCCTTATAATTTTTGTATTTTCTAAGATTTTTGCTGTTTTAGTTTGGTTTTGCTTTATTGTCGCCAATTGTTTCTGATTATTTTCTAGTTTTGCTTTTTCTATTTCTATCTCTTCTTTTTGTTTTTTTATATCTTCTAACAGTTCTGTATCATAAGTTGTTAATTCAGTAATTAGAAAATAATTTGATAAAAAATCAGAAATACTTTTTGAGCTTAGCATTACATCTAAATATTGTGTATCACTAGATTCATAAATTGCAAGCAACCTTTCATCTAGCATTTTTTGTTGTTTATTATATTTTTCCTCTGCAATTTCTAGTTTTTCTTTAACCTCATTTATTGAAGTCTGCAAAGCTTCGATTTTAACATTAAGTTCATTTAATATTGCTTGAGAATTTTGTATTTTTTCATCTAATTTTTGAACTTGTTCTAAATTTTGTGATATGCTATTTTGTACACCTTCAAGTTCTTCATTAGTTTCCTTTATTTTATCTTGTAATTCCTGTTGTTTTGTTGTTAAGTCTTTTTCATTCTCAGCAAATACCAATGTAACTATGCTAAAACTGCATATTATAAAAACTAAAACAATACATAAAATTTTACGCATGTTCTCTCCTTTATACTTTTAAATATTTTCTCATAGAAATAACACTTCCAAGAGCTCCTATACCAATTCCTAAAAGCATATATACAAATATTATTGAGTTAAACATATCACCAAATGTAACTAAACTCATATTTATAACTTGCATAAATTTTGAATTTACCATATTTTCCGCAATTACACTATAGCCAATTCCTACTATTGCTATAGATATACTGCTTGATAAAATACCTATAATCATACCTTCAACTATAAATGGCCAACGTATAAAACTATTTGTTGCACCTACATACTTCATAATTGAGATTTCTTTTCTTCTTGCATGAACTGTAAGCTTTATAGTATTTGCTATAATAAAAATTGATATAATTACCAATAGTAATAAAATAACACCTGTTACTATTTTTATTCCATTTGCTAAATTAATAAGTGTAGCAACTGTTTCATCCTTACTTGTTATCTTTTTTATATTATCAAATGTTAAGATTTTTTCTTGAACATCTTTACTTTTGTTTAAATCTGTTAATGTTACAATATAAGATGCAGGGAATATATTATTTTCTTCATATCCAGCTAGTAATTCTTTTTTATCTCCAAATTTTTCTTTCATTTGATTTAAGGCTTTTTCCTTAGAAACAAATTCAGTTGTACTTACTCCATCTAAAGCCCTTATTTTATTTTCTATTTCATCTATTTGTTCTTGTGTTGCATCATTATTTATAAAAACTTGTATTCCTTGTGCTGATTCAACTTCTGCTACAATATGATTTATATTTTCACCTAATATTAAAAATATACCAAAAATAATCATAGTAGCACACATAATCATAAGTGATGCTCCAGTAGATTTTTTATTTTTAAATACATTACTAAATCCTTCACCTATTAAATATCCAAATATGTTATATTTCACAATCATAACCACCTTTTTTATCATCTCTTATTATTTCGCCTTTATGTATATGGATAACTCTTTTTTTCATCTCATTAACAATATCTTTGGCATGTGTTGCTACAACAACTGTTGTACCTCTCATATTAATATCATTTAATAAGTCCATTATATCCCAAGCAGTATCTGGATCAAGGTTACCAGTAGGTTCATCTGCAATTAACATAGATGGATTGTTTACAAGAGCTCTCGCTAATGCAACTCTTTGTTGTTCTCCTCCAGATAATTCATGTGGATACATTTTTGCTTTTCCGCTTAGACCGACTAATGAAAGTACCATAGGGACTTGTCTTCTTATATGTCTTGGTGTTGCTCTAACTATGTACATAGCATATGCTACATTATCATATACAGTTTTGTCTGGCAATAACCTGAAATCTTGAAAAACCACTCCCATACTTCTTCTTAAATATGGTATTCTACTTGGTTTTAAAAATGTTGTATCTTTGCCATTTATAATAATATTTCCAGATGTTGGTTCTTCTTCTTTTAAAATTAGTTTTATTAGTGTTGATTTTCCACTTCCTGATGAACCTACTAAAAAAGCAAATTCACCTTTATCTATAACAAAATTAGCATTTTTTACAGCTTTAGTTCCTGTGTCGTAAGTTTTTGCTACATTTCTAAATTCTATCATTTTTGGATCTCCTTACCTTTTGTTTAATAACAATCTATTCTATCCTATAATATCAATAAAGTAATCTTTTTGCAATAGTTTTTAAAAAGAAAAATGATAGAAAATGTTGGTTTTTTTACACTTTCTATCGTTTTTTCTTTTATTTTCTTTATTTATATTATTTTGAATGCTCAGAAACTATAAATACAAATGAAATTATAATCAAAATAACCGCAAATATAAAAACTTTTAAATTATTATTTATTTTTTTCAAAATTAATTCTCCTATTTTTTATACTAAATTAGTCTAATAAATTATTTTATCACTTTTTTCTATAAATTTATCAAATGATTTTATTGTTTCTTCTCTATCTATGCATTCTAAATCTAATGTATTATTACAACCATCCGTTAACTTTTTTATAAAATCATAAATAAAATCATCTCTAAATCCAATATTTGCAGCATCTTCTTTTGTATTTCCATAATAAACCTTTTTAATATTTGCCCAAATAGTTGCAGATAAGCACATTGGGCATGGATAACATGAAGTATATAATTCACATCCACTTAAATCATAGGAATTTATATTTTTACAAGCATCTCTAATTGCTATTACTTCTGCATGCGCAGTTGGGTCATTACTACTTAAAACATGATTTGATCCTTTACCTATAATTTCTCCTTCTTTAACTATACACGCACCAAATGGCCCTCCTTCATTTGTTTTTAAATTTTTATCTGATAATTCTTTTGCAATTTTCATGTATTTGTTCATTCTATATTAAACCTCCCGCAAATACTATTTATTTTTATTCAACTTATAAGTAATATTACTTATCTATTATTTAAATTATATAATAAAAGACTAATAATATCAACCTATTATCAACATCATCTACTAGATACATTGATTTTGCACTTTCATAAGGTATTTGTTCTTGCATATTATATTTCTTATTAGTTACTAGATTTCACAATTTACGACATTCAGTAAGCAGATGCCATATCTGAAATGCTTGAATTAACAGCAAATGTATCATACCTTACATAAATTAGATATACATTAAAAATATGAATTTAAGTAAAAAAAATAATACCAAGTGTGTTCTCTTAAACCCTTGATATTACTATAATTGGTGCGGATGAAGGGACTCGAACCCCCACGCCGTTGGCACTGGTTCCTAAGACCAGCGCGTCTACCAATTCCGCCACATCCGCATATTTACTTGACAATGTATATAATAGCATATTATACCTTTAATTGTCAAGATATATTTTATATTTTATGCTAAATTATTTTTCCACCACCTACTACAATATCATCTATATAAAAAACAGCCGATTGTCCAGGAGTTATAGCTCTTTGAGGTTCTTTAAAACTTACATTTATAAATTCACTATCTTGAATTATTTTTGCTTTAGCAACTTTCGAAGAATACCTTGTCTTTACATCAACTTCTATAGTTTCTTTTATTTCATTAAATAGAAGTAAATTTATTTCATTTACTCTAATCTCTTTTTTATATAATTCTTTTTCTTCTCCAACTATTACTTCATTTTTTTCTTTATTAAATCCCAATACAAATAATGGAGATTTATAAGAAATTCCAAGACCTTTTCTTTGTCCAATGGTATATTTATATAGTCCAGAATGTTTTCCTAATATCTGTCCTTGTACGTTTACAATATTTCCCTCTTTAGATTTTATATCTGAATTTTTTTCTAAAAATTCCTTATAATTACCATTAGGAACAAAGCAAATATCTTCACTATCTGGTTTATTAGCAACTTTTAAATTATTATCATTTGCTATTTTTCTTATTTCTGCTTTATCTTCAAAATCAGCTAAAGGGAAAATTACATGTTCTATAATTTCTTTTGGAATATTCCATAAAACATAGCTTTGATCTTTTTTTCCGGCGTTTGATTTCTTTAGCACCCATCTATCATATTTTTTATTATATTCAGTTTTAGCATAGTGACCTGTTGCTATATAATTGCAACCTAATTCCTTTGCTTTGTTCCACATAATACCAAATTTCATAAATTTATTACATTCTATACAAGGATTAGGAGTTTTACAATTTGCATAACAATTAATAAAATCACTTATTACATATTTATTAAATTCATCTTTACAATTAAATGTAAAATGTGGTATTCCAATTTGATTACATACATTTTTAGCATCTATATATGTACTTATATTACAGCAACTACTACCTGCAAAAAGTTCTAGTGTAGTTCCCATTACTTCATATCCCTGTTTTTTTAATAGTAATGCAGAAACACTACTATCAACGCCTCCACTCATTCCTAATAATACTTTTTTATTTTCCATATTCTATTTCCTTTGCAATGTTTTATTTTTAATATTCTTGTTACATAGGGATGTCCCCTTGTCAATTTATTGCCAAAAGGGGCGTCCCTATGGCAATTTTTTTAAAATATCCTCTATTGTATGCCACGCAAGTAATGCACATTTTACTCTTGCAGGCATGTTTGCAACATTTTTGAATGCTATTGCATCTTCTATTTTCTTTAACTGTTCTTCGCTTGTTGTCTCTCTTTTTATCATTTCTATAAAGGTTTCTATTATTTCTTTTGCTTCTTCTATTGTCTTCCCTTTTAATGTATCAATCATTATCGAGGTTGATGCTTGAGAAATTGCACAGCCATGTCCGGAGAAAGCCATGTCTTGTATCTTATTACCATCTAATTTTAATTCTAACGTTATTTCATCTCCACAATTGGGATTATGCCCTATTTCGCAAAAATCAGCCTTTTCAAGCTTTTTCTTGTTGTACGAATTCATACTGTGCTCCATTATCAATTCGTTGTATACGTCACTTAAACCTTCCATTATATGATACTCCTTTTTGTCAACTAACTATATATATCTTTCAAACATTTTATATGCTTTATTTAAAGCTTTAACTAGATTGTCTACATCCCTCTTAGTATTATAAAAATAAAAACTTGCTCTACATGTTGAATCAATACCTAAAAATCTCATAAGTGGTTGTGCACAGTGATTACCTGAACGCACACAAACACCTTCTGAATCTAAAATGCTTGCTACATCATGTGGATGTACTCCTTTTATGTTAAAAGAAATTACTGAAGAATGATTTTCTTTATTTGGTGTTATATATAAATCTAAATAATCTAATTTTGATAGTTCTTGTATTGCATATTTGACTAATTCGTTTCCTACATCTTGTATTTTATTGTAACCAATATTTTGAATATAATCAATTGCAGCTCCTAAGCCTATTACTCCTTCTACATTTTGAGTTCCTGCTTCGAATTTATTTGGAAGTGGTGCAAATGTAGTTTCTTGTTCATAAACATATTCTATCATATCCCCCCCCATTAAGAAAGGATTCATTTTATTTAAGATTTCTCTTTTTCCATATAGTACCCCTATTCCAAGTGGTGCTAACATTTTATGACCTGAAAAGACTAAAAAATCACAATTCAATGCTTGTACATCTATTTTCATATGTGGGATACTTTGTGATGCATCTACTACTACTATTGCCCCTTTTTTATGTGCATATTTTATGATTTTCTCTATATTGTTTATTGTTCCGAGTCACATTTGATACATGAGTAATTCCAACTATTTTTGTTTTATCTGTAATTTTACTTTCAATTTCTTCATTTGATAATTCATAATTTTCATCAATATACATGTAGTTTAATTTGCTACCAGTAGCTTTAGTTATTTTTTGCCATGGTACTAAATTTGAGTGATGTTCCATAATAGATATCACAACTTCATCATCTTTTTCTAGGTTTTCCATACCATACGAATACGCTATTAAATTTAAACTTTCTGTCGCATTTTTAGAAAATATAATTTCTTCTCTATGTTTTGCATTTATAAACTTTGCAATTTTAGTTCTTGTATTTTCATATTCTTCTGTAGCTTCTATGCTTAAAGAATATGCTCCTCTGTGTGGATTTGCATTATATTTCTCATAAAATTCTTTTATAGCATTTATTACTTGTATTGGCTTTTGGGTTGTTGCACCACTATCTAGGTATGTTATTTTTTTATTTTCTAAAATTGGAAAATCCTTTTTTAAATTTTCTCTATCCATTTCTAATTTAACCTTTCATCAATTTCATCTAAAATCTGTTCTTTTAAATCTTCATCTTTTATATTTCCAAGAATTTTATTAAATTTTGCTCTTACAATTAATTTCATAGCTTCTTTTAATTCAAACCCTCTACTCATAATATAAAATAGCTCTTTTTCATCTATTTTTCCAGCTGAACTGCTATGGTTTCCTTCTACATCTTCTTCTGAACACAAAAGCATTGGAAGAGAAATAGATTTTGCTGTATCTGATAGTAACATACAATTTTCGTTTTCATTTCCAGTGGCTTTCTTACATCCTTTTTTAAAATCTATGGTACCTTTAAAATGTTTTTTAGCGTCATCTTTTAAAGCACCTTGAACTTCAATATTTATATTTGATTTTTCTCCTTGCAATTCTCCAATATAATTTAAATCAAATAATTGATTTCCTTTTCCCAAATAAATTGTATTTAAATTGTTATCTGAGTTTTCTCCTATTAAATTCGAATAATAATTTGTAATGCTGTTTTTACCTCCAAAATCAACAATTGTATAATTCACCTTTGCATTAGTTTCTATGGTATTTTCAATAGATATAAAATTATTTGAATTTATACTCATAAAATTTACAATTATAATATCTAAATTTGAATTTTCTTTTGCTATTACTTTTATTATTCCATTATGCAAATATTTTTCTTCATTATCTGTTTCATATTTTAGAATAATTGTTGATTTTGAATCTTCTTTTGCTATAATTTCAATATTTTCAAATAATACCATATTTTCATCATCAAAATTAATATTAATTCTGTTTGTCTTTTTACATTTATCGCTAATTTCAAGCTTTAATTTTAAATTTGATTTTTCATTTACCAAATTTGTAAAATATTCACTTAATCCAAATATTAAATTAGAATCTTTAACATTTGAATTTACTTCTATATGTTCGGATTCTTTTATTATATCTATATTGCTAAATTCTTCAATAATTTCTGGTATTTCAATATCTTCTATTTTTATGTTATTTATATTGAAATTTCGTGAAGTTCTAACTGGTGTTTCATTTAATTTAATCATACTTTATCCTTTCATTAATTTTTTTGAATGTAAATTTTAACAACGCAAAATGAAGTTTATCTAAGACAAGGCAAGGGAGCATACTTGTTGTATGTGACCGCGTTTTAAATTAATTTTAACGAAGCAAGATGATTATTATTTTTTGAATTTTAGCCTATGGCTCCGTTCAAGTTCTAAATTAATTAGATTATTCATCTCCACTGCATACTCAACTGGCAACTCTTTTGAAATAGGATATGCAAAACCTCTTACAATCATAGCTTTTGCATCTTCTTCTGACAAGCCTCTACTCATTAAATAAAAAATTGTTTTATCACTTAATTTTCCAATTGAAGCTTCATGTGAAAATTCGACCTCATCTGTTCTAATATCATTTGTCGGAATTGTATCTGATATTGAAATATCATCTAGCATAAGTGATTCACAAGATACAGATGATTTTGAATTTTTGGCATTTTGATTTATTCTTACTAGACTTCTGTAGGTACATTTACCGCCATTTTTTGATATTGATTTTGCATTTACAACACTTGAAGTATTTGGACTATTATGAATTACTTTGAAACCATTGTCTAAGTTTTGTCCACCACCTGCAAAAGAAATACCTGTATATTCTGTTTTTGCACCTTCTCCATTTAAAATACTCATTGGGTATAGCATAGAGATTTTTGAACCAAATGAGCCAGATACCCAATCCATTTTGGCATTTTTGCCTACTATTGCTTTTTTAGTATTTAAATTAAGCATATTTTTTGACCAATTTTCTATTGTTGAATATCTCAAAT
>CAMJYG010000055.1 GCA_946409935.1 uncultured Clostridium sp.
AAAGTACTTACCAGCGTTTAGCTGGCATGAACTACTCAAGATTCCGAGAGTTCATGATTTGGTTATTTACCTTGTCTACTTAAGGAGGATCATATCAAGGGGGACATCCATTTTTTATAGACGTAAAATATTTTGAATATATTAAACTAAAAAAATATCGTTAAAAGTATTGACAGGTGATATTATTATTATTATTATTACGTAAACAGTTTACTTAAAAAATGACATCATGATGAAAAAAACTTAAAGGAGATTAATAAATGTATTTTATTACGAAGATTATTTCAAATTTAACAGCAGCAGGAGTTATTACAAGTAAAAATGCGAAAGTTGTTATTGCGGCCATAAATGCTGGCGCGACAGCAACTACAATTATAGCATTAGTAGCAGGAACAGGTCTTACAGCATATATTGTAAAAAAAGCTTTTCAACATGGTGCAAAAAAAGTAATAATTGCAGCATAAAAAATACAATGAGATATATTCTCTATATATAAAATTTTGTATATAGGAATATATCTCTATGACTAAAGGTAGAAACAAGAAATATGAAAAACGTAGAAATTAAAGAAAACCATACTCAAAATATAGTTCTTTATTATCTAAAAAACAGTAAAAAAGTATGCGTTGTTTTGTTTGCTGGAGTAGTCTTAGGAATTATTTGTGTTATTTATTCCCAATATGGAAATGTATCCAGAAGTATAGAATTTGTAAAAGAAACAGATGTGTTGAGCAATGACGGTGCACCAAAGTGGAATATGATTTTTTTAAAAAACTTAATTGTATGTTTTTTGTTATGTGCAGGAATCATTGTAAATAAATTGTTATCATATCTTATAATTTTTGTAAATGGCTTTTTCTGGGGCGTCGTAGTTGGTGCTGATTTCTATATTGAATCCCATTTTAAATATTTGTCGCTCTTACCACATGGAATAATAGAAATTACAGCATTGATAGTATGTGCATCCATCGGTGTAAATCAAATAATTAAAATTAATAATCATGTTGTGTGGAGAAAATATTTACAATTGGGAATTCTTATAGTACTGGCGTTAATAGTAGCGGCTTTAATAGAAGCAAATATTTCTTATAAAATAGCAACATTATAAGTTAAAACGCATAGAAGCTCATTATTATAAATTAAAAAAAGCAACGTAAAAAATTACAATGTTGTTAGTGTGTGAGTATGGGAGAAAAAATGAAAAAAGAAAGTACAAAAATGCTTATATGGGAATTGAAAAGGAAACTCAAGGATAGAATATGTAGTAATGTTTTATTAGAAAATATACCATTTCCTGTATTCGTTCCAATATATTTGTTCGCTTTGGGAACTATGATAATCCTGGCATCGAGTGTAACGATGTTTTGGAATGTTGAAATAGATAAAGAAGAAATACGTATAGGATTATTGAGTGCAATAATTATTTTATCTGTGATTCTGACATGGAGAGAGTTGAAAATCAGAGTTTTAAATATAATAGAAGAGCAGGAATTTGAAGTATATCTAATTTTTTCTGAGTTAACTCGTAAACAAATTTTAAAAAACATAATAAAAGCAGAAGTGATTTGGAGTTTACAAGAGAATGTAATCCTTTTTATTGCAATATTTAATATATTAGGAATAACAAAAGTGTCAAGTATTGTAAATTTTTTTTGTGGAATAAGTATGGTGATTATTTGTTCGGTGGTAATGTGTCAAAAACTATATCATGAGATAATAAGTCACGAAAATAATTCAGTAAAAACATATAATTCTAATAGTAAAAAAGCGTTTAGGATTACATCGAAAAGATTTAAAATAATTTTAAAATGTTTAGAAGTTATTGCGGCAATTATCGCAGGAAATGTTATATCAAAACATGTGATTCTAATACCATTAAAATTTAATGCAAAAAATTCAAATATTTTTTGGAAGTGGTTTTATTCGTTTGATGTGAAAAGTAGTATAAGAAAAAGTGTTGCTGATATAGTGAATAATCCGGCATATTTTTTTGGAATTTGCATAAGATTTGTTGTGGTAGCAGTGATTTATGCTGTGGTAATGAAAATTAAAACAATATTAAATGAAAGAAACTCACAGAATATAAAAATGAATATTTATGGACAAGAAGAAAAAAATTTTATTGAAAAAATTGGATTTTTTCAATGTGCTATAATTGGTTTTTTTGTTGGAATATTAGTGGTAAGTGGAGTGACTTATAATAAAGCTACGTTGATGTTGGCTTTTGTAATGATATCAAATTCATTGTTTTTTATATGTAGCGACATTTTAGATATGAATAATCAATACAGTTTTGACTATGAAAGGGAGAGGATTCTATTATGGATTAATGATTTTTCAAAACTATTTGAAGTAAAGAGAAAAATATATTATAAAAGAGAAATCCTTCCAGTGACTGCAATATATGGGGCGGCATATTTCACATGTATAAAAAAAGTAACAGATGTTGGAATAATAATATATTTGCTGGTTGCAGTAGCTTTTTTAATGGAGCTTGCATTTGTTGAAAAGAATTATCTTATAGTTGATAATCCTGTTTCTATTAGTGTCCAATATGACGCAATGAAAAATACGTATAACCGTAGAACAAATGAAGTTTCAAAGGATTTTAAAGTTTTTATTGCGTCGGTGCTTTTGGTTTTAGGAACGATATTATTTGCATGTGGGGAAATTGATAAAATTTGCATGATTATTTATCAAATTATAATTATTATTATCATAAAAATTTATATATTAATTAGAATCCGACAAATAAAAAAAATAATACGGATTGAAAGATTTTTAAATACTTTTTTTGAATAAAGATGTAAAAAAGGAGCATATAGATGGATATTTTAATTGTAAAAAATCTGACCAAACGATATGGTGATAAAGAGGTGTTTTCAAATATATCATTTACAATACCGAAAGGAAAATTCATTTTTTTATGTGGTGAAAATGGCTCAGGAAAAACTACACTATTTAAAGCAATTATGCAAATGGTAAAAGTAGATGATGGAAAAATTTTGATAGATGATTCTATTATTAAGAAAAAAACAGATATTTGTTTTATAACGGATCAGGTGATTTTATATGATAATTTAACTGTAAGTGAGATGCTTGCTCTTGTTTTAGATATAAACGATATAAAGAAGAATAGATCTCAGAAACAAGAAATTCTTAAACATTTCTATTGTGAAGAAATAAAGAATAAAAAAATAAAACAATGCTCGCTAGGAATGAAAAAAAGAGTGCAACTCATGTGTGGAATGGTTCTTGAGCCAAAATTGATGTTGATGGATGAATTCTTTTCAGGAATTGATTCAGAAAAATATGAAGAGATAAAAATAATTTTGAAAGAATATGTAAAGAACGGAAATACAGTAATAATGACATCTCATATAAAAAAAATTAGGCAGGAATTGGCTGAATTAGAAATAAGTATGTAATAATTTTCTATAAAAAAAAGTAGCCTACCCCTAAGCTACTTTTTTAAATATAATCCCTAACTTTATTAACCTTATAACTATAAATACTCCCATGCCCTAGTTAATTAAATTATACTCCAATATTGCAAATACATATAATACACTCCCCAATGTACTATTGCTATTTGATTCTGTAAGGAATCCCCTAACCAAACAAAATCAAATAATTGCGATATCACTTTATGGTTATACTATAGCATGATTTTAACGTAATAAATTTTTTTGTCACGAAACGGTCTTTTTTTGTCGCAAAAATGTATTTTGCACACAGAAGGACAGTCAATAGTGGGCTTTAGGGAACAAAATTAATACGTTGTATGTAAGACATTTTTGTGATATTTTGAATATAGATGGGTTATACCGACAAAAATTTAATGATTTACAAGAATAAAATAACCAAGGGGGAAGGTTTATGAAGTTTTATGTAAGTGCATGTGCTAAAAAAAGTGGAAATGGAGATATTAATAATCCGTTTTTAACAATTCAGGAAGCAGCAGAAATTGCAAAGCCAGGAGATGAGGTTTTTGTTTTTCCAGGTGAGTATAGAGAGGCTGTAAATCCAATTAATTCAGGAGAGGAAGATAGACCTATTAAGTATACCAGTATTGAAAAACATAAGGCTATTATTACGGGTGCAGAAAGAGTTAAAGGCTGGAAGGCGCTTGGAAATGGTGTTTGGGAAAGAAGGATAAACTGCGAAATTTTTGGAGATTATAATCCTTACACAACGAGAGTTTCTGGGGATTGGTTTATTGCGGATTTTGTTGCACATACAGGAGATGTTTATTTGAATCATAAATCTATGTATGAAGTAACATCTGAAGAAGATGTAAAAAATCCTAAATTAAATCCAAATTCATGGGATAAAGAATTTTCAAAATATGTTTGGTATGCCAAAGAGGATAAAAAAAATAATCAGATAGTATTTATTTGTAATTTTGATAAAGTAGATCCAAATGAGGAAATAGTTGAGATAAGCGTAAGAAAAAATTGTTTTTTTCCAAAACAGATAGGAAAAAATTATATACATCTAAGCGGTTTTGTTATAAGAGAAGCAGCAACTCAATGGGCACCACCTACAGCTTTTCAAGATGGAATGATTGGCCCCCATTGGTCAAAAGGTTGGATGATAGAAGATTGTGATGTATATGAAAGCAAATGTGTTGGAATATCTTTGGGAAAGTACAAACAAGAGGATAATGACAACAAATGGTTGAATTGGAAATACAAAGATGGAGCACAAACTGAACGAGAATGTATCTGTGAAGCAGTTGTAAATGGATGGAACAAAGATAATATAGGTAGTCATATTGTTAGAAATTGTAAGATTCACGATTGCGGACAAGCCGGAATAGTGGGACACTTAGGCGCAATATTTAGTACAATTGAAGATAATGAAATCTTCAATATTAATAATAAGCAGAATCTTGCAGGAGCTGAAATAGGAGGAATTAAATTACATGCTGCAATAGATACAATTATCAGAAGAAATCATATTTATAATTGTACAAGAGGATTGTGGTTAGACTGGCAAGCACAGGGAACAAGGGTTTCTCAGAATTTGTTCCATCATAATACATTACCAAAACTTGAAAAAGTTAAGAAATTAGATGCAGCAGCTTTTCAGGGGATGGGAGAAGATATTTTTGTAGAAGTGTCACATGGACCAACACTGATAGATAATAATGTTCTTTTATCAGATCGAGCTATTAAACTTGCAAGTCAGGGTGTGGCGGTTGTTCACAATTTAATTGCAGGAGGATTAGTATCAATTGGGATAGGCACAGATAATGGTGGAGTGAAACTTAAAGATAAAACAGTTAGGTATACACCATATCATATGGCACATAGTACAGATATAATGGGATTTATGACTATCTTACATGGAGATGATAAGTTCTATAATAACATTTTTATTCAGCAAGAAAAAAGAGCAGTTATGAAAAATGTTATGGAAGAGTTATCAAAGGACGGCAATAGATGGGATGATGGAAATATAAATGTTGGAACAGATGTATTTGATAATGGATTTTTGTCATTTGACGAGTGGAAACATGAGTTTGAAGGATATTGTGGAATGGGTTCGCCGGATACAGATAGATATTATATGCCTCTTCCAGTATGGACAAATGGAAATGTATTTTTAAATGGAGCTAAACCTTGGAAAAAGGAAAAAAATTATAAGGTGGATTCTGATAAAAAATATAAGCTTAAACTTGTTTCTGACGAAAATGGTTGGTATTTAGATACTGATATATATGACTTTGTAGCAGAAGTAAAGAGTAATTTAGTAACAACAAAAACTCTTGGAATAGCATTTGAACCAGAAGAACAATTTGAAAATCCAAATGGTGAGCCATTAATTTTAGACAGAGATTTCTATGGTAACATGAGAGAAAAGTCAACAATTCCAGGACCATTTGCTTTTGAGAAAAGTGAAAAAACAAAAATCAAGATTTATTTAGATAAAAACTCATAAACTAGTGATTTTTGATAAATTATTCTACACAAAAAAACAATTTGCTATGTGATAGGCAAACATTTCAACGAGTTCTTCTTAAACGCTAAAAAAGAAACTAATAAGTAGAATTATGCTGAAAGGTTTCCAATTCAAAAGTGGCAAATTTTAAATAATAAGAAAAATTAATTAATATTATGTGAAAAGCAGTGAAAATTCTGTGTATGCAAAAAAAACAATGTTAAACTTGACAAATAAAATTGCTATTGATACCATAAAAATGTAAACGGTTTATAAAATTTGACATCATGGTGGCAAGGAAAACAAAGAGGTAAAGGAAATGAAGAAGAAAAATACTTCTACATATGTCTTAATCAGTTTATTAATAGTGCAAGGTGCTATATGCACCTTGCTTGTTTTAAATTGTTTGAGTAATATGTATAATGATAAATGGAGAAATTATGGCGAAAATGAGCAAAAAACTCATAAACTCTATATTAAAGATATATCAAATGACAAACAAGAACAGATTTAGAAGTTTACTATTAGAAGAAGTAGATAGGGAACACGCTTTTATTTTTAAAAAAATAAGTCTTGACCAGGGAGAATCCATAAGAGGAATGAAGATGGGGGTATACGGAGATGTAAATAGTATGCCAGAGTTTGACTTCCTTGGTCGTGATATTGTAAATAAGAAATCAGTCGAAAAATTGTTAAAGTCAGAGAAAGATGAAACTACTTTAGGAGTTCTAAATGGTAGTGCAAATTCAATTGGAAATATTCCCCTTTTTAACTTTGGAGATAACTTTGTTATAGAAAAATTAAAACAGACAACTAAGGAAACTCTAAACGGACAATATTATATATCGGGATTAGATACTGCAAAATTTGACAGTTTAGTAAATGATTTAGCAAAAGCAACAAAACAAAATAGAGATAATTTCTTGATATCAAATCGTCAAGAAAGTGTGACAGCGCCATTAAGGGATATGTTTATAATAGGATTTGTAATAGGAAGCGTTATACTTAATGCAGTAGCCAATATGATACTTTATTTGTTAAGAATGAAGGATGAAGGCAAATATATATTGATGGGATGGTCTAGAAAATCTTTTTTCGCTATGTGCTATCAAGAGATTATTAATGCTGCATTTATTTTGATTCCAATAGTTGCAATAGCGTTATTTGTTTTTTCGGGATGGAATAATAGTTCTATAAGTTTTATTAGCTATTGTATTTTGGCAGGTTTGATAAATGTGATTTTAATGTTTATCGAACTAATTCCAGTTGCATTAACATGTTTTAGTGTAAAACCTATTAATGCTATTCATGGTAGAGTGCCGAAAAAAATGTTGTATATTTCTATGTCAGTTGTATACTTGATTGTTGTAGGAATGTTGCAAGGATCATGTTGGTACGTAGATGGTTTGAAAAAAAGTATAGATGAAAATTCAAAACTGCTAAGTCGTTGGGAAAAGGTGTCAGATTATAACGTCTTGTATGATCTTTTACCAGGTGATGATCAAGAATCATTCGCTAATAATTCTAACAAATTAAGTATGGATGTGCTTGATTGGTATAAGAGCATGGAAGATAAAAAAGGTGTATATATAATTAATACTTCCGAGTATAGTAGCAGTATAATCCAGAGGTGGAAAGATTATAAGTCTTATAAAAATATACCAGATAAGCCATTTTGGTATTTTTATTATTCACCTAATTATGCTAAAAAAGAGATTCCCAATTTAGATCCGAAACTTTTAGATGAGGCAAGAAATGGAGTGAGAGTATATCTCTTACCAGATACACTATCAAAAAAAGAAAAAATCAAGGTTGAAAAATGGATTAAGGAAGACACAGAAAGCAATATGTCTGATGATGATATTAAAACTTCATTTGAAAGCAACAAAGAGTATAAGTTTGTATACTATAAACCAGGGAAAAAATTCTTTACATGGAGCACTAAATCTAAAGAAAAAATCGAAACAGATTCACCTTATATTTTGTTGACAACGTCTGAAAATATAAATTCTGTCGAATGTGATAATTTAAGGGCGGAAACACTTGAAAATACTATGATTAAATTTGAAAATACAAAACTTGCTGACAAGTACACTGATATAAAGTATTTAAAGAAATATCATTTGGATGATAATAAAATTAAATTTATTGCAGTAAGAGAATATATAAATGGAATACAAAAAAGCCTAAGAACATCAATATGTTGGTTTGGAGTTGTTATTGGTATTTTATCCGTTATAGTAACAGGAAATTTATTGGCAATAGCAGTACTTTATAAAAAGACTAATATCAAGAAAAACAGTATAAAGAAATTTTTAGGTTATAGTAATTTACAAATGCATGGAAAAATTTCGACTGTAGTTATTGTGGCTGTAATAATAGAAATTTTAATTGCAAAATTGTTACAGTGCAGAATTGGTATGCTTATGACAACATTGTTAGGAATAGTGCAATTGGTTGTGCTTAAAGTGTACTTGTCAAAAAATGCAGTAGAAAGTATAATCACAGAATTTAAGGAGAATTAAAAAATGAAACAAAATGCCATAGAAGTAACTGGTTTAAATAAAAAGTTTGGAAACAGACATATTATAGAAAACTTTAATCTTGAAATAGAAAAAGGAGAGTTCGTAGCAATTGTAGGACCTAGTGGATGCGGAAAATCTACGCTTCTTAATGTCTTGGGAATGTTAGAAAAATATGATGGAGGAAAAATTAAAATAAATGGGAAAAAGTTGCCAGAAATCAATTCTAAGGCAGCAACAATGGTTAGGAGAAATGTAATTAACTATCTTTTTCAAAATTATGCCTTAATAGATAATGAGACTGTAGAGAAAAACTTGCTTATAGCAATGGAATTTGTAAATAAATCTCATAAAGAAAAGATAAATATGATTTCAAAAACGTTAGATTATGTGGGATTAAAACATTTACAAAAGGAAGTTGTAAATACTTTATCAGGTGGAGAGCAACAAAGAGTGGCTTTAGCAAGAACTATATTAAAACCAGGAAACATTGTATTAGCCGATGAACCAACAGGTTCTCTAGATCCCAAATCCTCAGATAATGCATTTGGTTTGATTAAACAATTGTGTAAGGAAAATGGTAAAACAGTGGTAATGGTAACTCACAATATGGAATTAGCAAAAAGAGCAGATAGAATTGTTGAGATGCCACTGATTAGAAAATAAAAATATAAATGAATGTAAAAAGCGATGCACCTACCCTAAGTGCATCGCTTTTTCGACTTACAATTTATTTAGTTTTATAAACAATTATGGATTGATAAAGTATTTGTAAAAGATGGACAAATATGGTATATTAGAAAGTATAAATATCGCGTTTTATACAGCAATATCATATTTTGCTAAGTATTATAATGTTATTGATTTCTGCAATTCTGGAGGGTTTACTATATTGAATTTACTTGCAAAAAATATTAATAAAACTTATGAAAACCTCGAAGTTATAATGGATTTTTCGTATGAATTTGTAGGCGGAAATGTATATAAAATAGAAGGTAGAAATGGAACAGGTAAATCTACGTTATTAAGAATTTTAAGCGGTTTAGAACAATGTGAAAGTGGAACTATATTGGTTCAAAATCAAAAAAAATTGATTAGCATAGAAGAATATTCCAAAGCCAATAAAATTTTATATCTACCAGACATTGATTTATGTCAAGAATGGCTTACGATAGAAGAAAATATCGAATGGTTACATGTTATGAGTGGTGTTAAAATGGACGAGACAGTAGAGTTGTATAGAGAATTAAATATTCTTGAGGAAGATTACAAAAAAGTTGCTGTAGAGTGTTCGTTAGGAACTAGAATGAAAGTTGGATTATCCTTGTTGTATTCACTATATGATTATAAATTAATTTTTATAGATGAAACATTAGCACATTTAGATACAATTTTCAGAGAAAAATATCTAAAAAAATTAAAAAATTACGCAAAAAACAAAAAGGCAGTTATTTTTTTGATTGACCACGAAGATATAGATGATAGCAGTATAAAAACAATTAAGTTAGTCAAAGGAGATATATAGGGGTCATGAATATGGAAAGCACTAATAAAAAAGAATGCAAGAAAAAAGATTTTAATATATGGTTTACTACATTAAACTTTATTATATATTTAGGGCTATATTTGTGGTGTAATTATACAATTATTTTTAATAATAAAAAAATGCATGGAAAAATAGAAGAAGCGTTAAACTTGATTAAAGGTGATTTAAAAAATCCAATGTTTTTTGTTATAAGTATAATTATAATTCAAGCCATTTGTGTGGTAATCTTAAATTATTTATTATTAAGAGTTGTGATAGGTTTATGCAGATCAAATCATATTAGTCGAGCTAAATCTTTAAATGTAATTTTCTTAGCTAAATTTGAAAGCTTATTATTTGCTATAATTGTGTCTAATTTATTTAGAAATTCGACAAATTTTAATTTAGTGGTAAGAATTATTAGTAATTTAATATATTGCACAGGGTTATATACTTTGATTTCAAAAGAAATTAATAAAGATTATAAAAAGCGAACAATTTTATTATTTGTAGTTATTTTTTTGATAGGACTATTTTAATCAATATGTACTGATTGTTTAAATCAGTACATATTTTTTTGGAGGAAAAATGTATTTAAAGATGCTAAAACTGATACAATTATATCGTTGGAGATTTTCAAAAAGTAATTTATCGAAAGAACAATATTTTGTCATGGATAATATAATAGGCATAACAATAGGTTTATTATATTTGATTTTTTCATATGCTTTAATGATTAGTGTAAGAAATTATTTTATTATTATAGTAGCTGAGGTGTTGATGATTTTCTCTGTTTTGAACCAATATTGGTTAAAAACAGTGGAACAGTATAAAGAGACTAGAAGCAAAAAAATACTTATGGTTACAAGAAATAAAATAAAATATTTAATGTATTTATATTTAAAAAATAATTATTATGCAATACATTTTATGTTTTTTTGGCTTTTTCTGGAGAGTTTATTAGTATTTTTCAATATAAAACTGCTGGTGATTAATTTTTTTGCCATGTTAGTTGTTATAGTGATTTTGGTAAAAGATTTTTATACGTCGTGTGGATTTAATAAAGTTAATAAAAAATCAAGGAAAATTTCATGTATAAGAGATTACAATCAAAGTTATTTATATAGATATAATTTTTTAGTGTTACAAGAAAATCTGACTTTTATCATTGGAGCAGGAGTTGTATTATTTTTCAAACAAAATATAATAATTATTTATGAAAGTATATTTATGGTTTATATGGCATGTGTCCAATTACAGATTGAAAAGTATATGGATGATTATGATAATACATATAAGAATTATTTATTTAAAAAAGCAATGGGCTGCGAAAAAAAGCATTGGATTGTTTCAAATGAGCTTGGAAGATTAGCCTTTAAAACGCGGCTTCAATATTTTACTGTTTTCATAATGACAGAAATGTATAATTTATATGTAAATAATTTTAATGCAATGGCTTTGGCACTAGGAAACACAGTACTATATTATATATTTAATGAAATGTATAATAGAAAAACCTGGGTTGTAGTAATAAAGAAACTTGGAAAAAAAGAGAGTTTTAAGCCTTTTGCTATGGGCTGCGTCGTGATTTATATACAAGTTATTGTATTTACGGTTAACTTTTTGAAAATAGATTCAATAATTAAATGCATTATAGAAATAATTTTGGCTGGAATAGTATATGTTGTTCCTTTTGAAAAAATATTTTATAAATATGAGATAAAACTATAATTTTGAGATAAAGAAAAAATAACGAAGGAGATGGAGAACTTATAAAAATGGGAGACAGATATGTAGTT
>CAMJYG010000056.1 GCA_946409935.1 uncultured Clostridium sp.
GTATTTAAATTAAGCATATTTTTTGACCAATTTTCTATTGTTGAATATCTCAAATATGCGTTATCTTTAACATATAATTCAACACAACCTGCATGTAAATTTACTTTATTGTATTTAGGTGCTGAACAACCTTCGATAAAGTGAAGTGAAGCTCCTTCATCAACAATAATTAACGTATGTTCAAATTGTCCAGATTCTGGCGAATTCAATCTGAAATATGATTGTAATGGAATATCTACTTTTACTCCTTTTGGAACATATACAAAAGAACCTCCTGACCAAACAGCGCCATGTAATGCTACAAATTTATGGTCATTTACAGGAACACATTTCATAAAATGCTCCTTAACTAATTCTGGATATTCTCTTACAGCTGTTTCCATATCAGTATAAATTACACCTTGTTTTATTAAATCTTCTTTCATACTGTGATAAACAACTTCTGAATCATATTGTGCTCCAACTCCTGCTAAAGAATTTTTTTCCGCTTCAGGAATTCCAAGCTTGTCGAATGTATTTTTTATATCATCAGGAACATCTTCCCATGTTGTATTTAACTTTGTTTTTGGTCTTACATATGTTGCAATTTCATCCATGTTTAATTCAGAAAGATTTGGTCCCCATGTTGGAAGTTCTAATTCATTATAAACCTCTAATGCTTTTAATCTAAAATCTTTCATCCATTCGGGATCATTTTTTTGCTTAGATAATTCTTCAATTATTTCAGGTGTTAAACCTTTTTTTATTTTAAAGTCATATTCATCTTTATTTTTTATGTCATATATGTTTCTATTTATTTCATTAATTTTTGTTTTTGACATTTCAAATTATAGTCCTTTCCTTTTTTCTTTGCTTGTACCAAACAATTAGTATTTAAAAAGTTATCATTCACTGTTGGTAAAGCTTTAAGTTTTACCAGTTATTTATAATTAGAAGTCTGCACAAGCAGTTGCTATAAAATTTATTTATACTGACTATATCCATTTTCTTCTATTTCTTTAGCTAAATCTTGATTTCCTGTTTTTACTATCTTTCCATCAACTAAAACGTGTACATAGTCAACTTTTAAACTATGTAAAATCTTTGTATTATGAGTAATTATTAATATAGCATTATTGTCATTTTTAAACATTTCTATACCTTTAGAAACAGTTTTTATTGCATCAACATCAAGCCCTGAATCTGTTTCGTCTAATATTGCAAGTTTAGGATTTAATACAAGCATTTGAAGAATTTCATTTTTCTTTTTTTCTCCACCAGAAAAACCTACATTTAAACTTCTTTCCATGTTTTTGGAGTTCATGTTTAATTCTTCCATATAATGTTTTAATTCATCCTTGAAATCAAATATTTTAACAGGTTTTCCTGTAATTTTGTTTTTAGCATATTTTAAAAAGTTTGTTACTGAAACACCCGGAATTTCTTCTGGAGATTGAAATGACATAAATATTCCTCTTCTTGCAATTTCATCGGTTCTTGAATTTGTTATTTCTTCGCCTTCAAATACAATGCTTCCAGATTTCTTTTCATAAGCCGGATTATTTAATATTGCATTAGCAGTTGTTGTCTTTCCAGAACCATTTGGCCCCATTATTACATGTATTTCTCCTTTATTTATACTTAAATTTATACCTTTCAATATTTCTTTTTCTCCTGCATTAACATATAAATCTTTTATATTTAATAATTTTTCGCCCATAAGAAATTCCCTTTCTCTTTTACTTTTATATATTATTTACTAATTTTATCTAATTTTATTATTTTTATACATTTTGTTATAATTTGTTAGCTACAGTTAACATTATATTACTATATTATTTGTTTGTCAAGGCTAACATCTATTTTAATGCCAAAAATGTTGATATAATAATATATCAACATTTAGTTTTGTAAAAGAATTAAATTATTTTCAAAATTATTATTCATTTCTAGCTAAAATAATTAACCTAGCCTTACTATCATCTGTACAAGTTGATAATGTAACTTCTGCCTTTCCCCCTGTATCTCTTTGATAGAATGATGTATCTTCTGGTGTTGTTTCAAATTTATTATAAATTGTGTATCCAAGTTTTCTTCCTGAATTATCTGTAATAAATATTTTATCTCCTATATTTAGCTTTTTGTTATTAGAGAAAAACAAACCATTTCTATAATTATGACCTATTATTACACTATTACCTGGTTCATTTAGTCCTGTTCCATATAAAAATGCTACTGCTGTTTCTATTGATTTTTTTGTTACTTTTTCTAATACAGGATATTTAAAATTAATTGCAGGTATTTCCATAGTTCCCAAAGCTCCAAAGCCTTTGTACGTTACCTTTTTCGTCGCAGCTGAACCTTTTTGTGAACTTGCATCACTTAGTTTATCTAATGGATTTTCCTGTGACTCTGATGCTCCAGCATTTTCACCAGTTTGTGCAGAATCTCCTGTTTTTACGCTATCTTCATCTGCGTCTGATACTACATCACCTTGAAATGCATCAACAAAATCTGCAGTATCTTTAGTTATCATATAATTTTGATAATAATCAAATGCTAAAAATCCCAATAAACCTATTATTGCAATAATTACAATTATTAATATAACTGTTAACAATTTACTATATTTACTTTCAAACATATTAAATCCCATTCCTTTCTAAAGGCACATATTGGTTCAAAAACGCCATTAGTTTTCAAACTTTACCCCTTTTATTATAACATATTTTTATTAATAGCAAAAGAGGTTTAAACTATTTTTTCTCCTAATTGTGTTCCTGCTAAAATATGAAAATGCAAATGCATTACCTCTTGTCCACCATTTTTTCCGCAATTTACAATTACTCTGTATCCATCATCTTTAAAACCTTTTTCTTCTGATATTTTATTTATAACACCATATATTTTTCCAATAATTGCTTCATCTTCCTTTTCTATATGTGCTAATGAGGTTATATGTTTTTTTGGTATAACTAAAATATGAATTGGCGCGGCTGGGTTAATATCATAAAAAGCTAAAACCTCCTCATCTTCATATACCTTATTTGATGGTATTTTTCCATCTGCTATTTTACAAAATAAACAATCTTCCATAATAAATTACATTCCTTTCAATTTAACTATCTATTTAATTCACGACTTAAAATAACTTAACACCCAACTTAGAGTAATTACGTTTCCGTACTTATAGTAATAAAAGTAATAAATTTTAATATTTATTAACCGTGAATTTTAAAAAATTATTCTTCTACTAATACTGCCTTTATTCTTCTAATTCCTGATGAGCTTGATTCTTCCTTTTTTATCTTAAAATGTCCTAATTCACTTGTATTTTTAACATGAGGACCACCACATAGTTCTTTTGAAATATCTCCTATTGAATATACAGTTACAATATCTGGATATTTTTCAATAAACATGCATTCAGCACCAGATTTTATAGCTTCTTCTTTTTTCATTTCTTGTTTTGTTACAGGTATTGCCTGTTTTATCCATTCATTTACTAAATCTTCTAATTTTTGTTTTTCTTCATCTGATAATTTATGGTCACAATTAAAGTCAAATCTCATTCTATCTACTGTTATGTTTGAGCCTCTTTGATGTGCATCTTTTCCTATTACTTGTTTTAAGGCTGCATTTAACAAATGTGTTGCTGTATGATATTTAATAGTCTGTTCTGTTTGTTCTGCTAATCCACCTTTGAATTTTGCTTCTGAACCTGCTCTAGATTTTTCTTGGTGCTTTTTAAACAATTCATTAAATTCTTCTATTTCTACTTCATATCCATTTTCATTTGCAAGTTCTTTTGTTACTTCTGGTGGAAATCCATAAGTATCATATAGTTTAAACACAACTTCACCTGCTATTTTATTTTTTCCTTGTTCTTTCATCTTTCTAATTTCTTTTTCAAATTCTCTTTCTCCATTTGAAAGTGTTTTTACAAATTTTTCTTTTTCCTCTATAATTACATTTTTTATAATCTCTTTATTTTTCATTAATTCCGGATACATTTCTCTTAAATTTTCAACATTTATTTCTATTAACTCTCCTAATTCGTTTAAGTCTATTTGTAATTTATTCAAATGTCTTATCATTCTTCTAATTAATCTTCTTAAAACATATCCTCTATCTAAGTTACTTGGTCTACCACCATCAGATATTATCATAATACTAGAACGTAGATGTTCTGCAACAATTCTTCTACTTTCTATTATATCTACTTTTTGTATGTTTTCTAATTTTTTCATTACTGGTTCAAATAATTCTGTATCAAAAGGTGTTTCTTTGCCTTGTAAAAGCATAGCCATTCTTTCTAGCCCTAAACCTGTATCTACATTTTTTTGTTTCAATTTAGAATATCCATTTTTATCTTTAAAATATTCCATAAATACATTATTCCAGATTTCTACATATTTTCCGCAACCACATGATGGCTCACAATTAGGTCCACATGCAGGTTTTCCTGTATCATAAAACATTTCTGTATCAGGTCCACATGGTCCTTCTTCTCCTGCTATCCACCAGTTATCATCTTTTCCATAATAATATATACGTTCTTCTGGTATTCCTGCTTTTTTCCATGCTTCAGCAGCTACTTCATCTCTTGGGCAATCTTCATCTCCTGCAAAACATGTTACAGATAATTTTTCTGCAGGTATTCCTAGCTCCTTAGTTAAAAATTCAAAACTCATTGCTATAGATTCTTCTTTAAAATAATCTCCTAATGACCAATTTCCAAGCATTTCAAAATATGTTAAGTGGCGATTGTCACCTACTTCCTCTATGTCATTTGTTCTTACACATTTTTGATAATCTGTAAGTCTTGTTCCTTCTGGATGCTTTTCCCCTAAAAGATATGGTACTAGAGGTTGCATTCCTGCTGTTGTAAATAACACAGAAGGATCATTTTCTGGTATCAATGGTGCAGATGGAATCACACTATGTCCTTTACTTTTAAAAAAATCTAAATATTTATTTCTTATTTCTATCGCTTTCATTATTAAAATCTTTCCTTTCTTTAATTTGTGTTTCAAAATTATCATTAATAAATTAAATTTGTTAATCCTCATTTTTACTTGTACCAATATTTTACCTTAAAAATTGAAAAATCACAATAGCTTTTTCAATTTCTATTGTGATTTTTCTTTATTTTTTTGGTGGAGATGAGGAGAGTCGAACTCCTGTCCATAATACTTTCCATATAAATTTCTACAAGTTTAGTTTATCTTTTAAATTCATTAATACCTCTCCGATAAACAGGATACATATTAATATATCTCTTTGTAATACCAACTATTTTAAGAGAAAAAACAGTCTTGTTTCCCACTAGTTATGACACTTTTTTAAAATCTGTGGGCTATCTTAAAAAAGCGTAACTGCAACCTAGGCAGCTAATGCTAATTCTGTATTTTCATCAGCGTTTATATTTAATTCTCTCGTTTTTTTAGTGGCCAACGAGAATCCACTACTTGCTATCTATACTTCTAGTATAATGTCGAAACCATTACATCCCCATATAGTATTTATTATACTATATTTATATTATTTTATCAATAATTTGAATATTAGTTCATACATTTTTTTAATATCTCTTCTAATCTCGAAAATCTTTTAGTTAAATACAAATATCCTATTAATGCTTCAAACGCAGTTGCATAGGAATATTCAATCACATTTGAGTTTTTAGGTAAATGATGATTTTCTGCATTTCGTCCTCTTCTTACTATTTCTTTTTCTTCTTCTTTTAATTCATCTTGTAATCTCTTTAATAACTCTGCTTGACTTTTAGCTTTAACATATTTTATTGTTTCAATATGTAATTTATGTGGCTTTAAATTAGTTCTATTTACTAGATTAGTTCTAATATATAATTCATATACACAATCTCCAACATATGCCCAAGTTAAAGGTGAAAGCAAATTTATTTCTTCTTCTGGTCTATTTAAATTCATAATTTCTTCCATATATAAAACCATTCCTTGTCAAAATTATAATTATTTTTTAAACTTGAGACTTTCTTATTACTTTTATTCTACTTTCTTAATTCTAATGTTATTTTTCCAAGTTTTCCATTTTTGAATTCATCCAATATTATTTTTGATATTTTTTCATCATCAACTTCTCCACCTGATATAATACATCCTCTTTTTCTCCCTATTTCTAATATAATTTCGTATATATTGAAATTTTCTGGTTGTTCTTGAGATAAAATCTCTTCTATGTAGCTTTCTTTAATTTTATATCTATCACATAAAATATTTCTATAATTTTCAATTAAAAACTTTGTTAATTCATAAGCAATCTCTGTCTTTTTTAGGACGTCTTCTTTAATATTTCCTGTAAATGCTAAATTTAAAGCCACTTCATTGCTTTCAAATTTAGGCCATAATACTCCTGGAGTATCTAGTAACTCTATCTTATCATTTATACGAATCCATTGTTTTTGTTTTGTAACTCCTGGTTTATTTCCAACTTCTGCTGTATTCTTTTTTGATATTCTATTTATAAAAGATGATTTACCTACATTTGGTATTCCAATTATCATTGCCTTTATTTTTCTTCCGGTTCTTCCTTTTTCAGCATACTTTTGCATATCAGTGTTCATTATTTCTTCAATTTTTTTTATACATTGTTCTATTCCTTTTCCGGTATTGGAATCTGTTAATACTGTCGGAATCCCTTTACTTTCAAAATACTTTAACCACAACATATTTTGTTTATCATCTGATAAATCACATTTGTTTAATACTACTATTTTGTTTTTTCCTGCTGTTATCTTGGCTATATCTGGATTTTGACTAGATATTGGTATTCTGCTATCTAATAATTCAATTACTATATCTACTAGTTTTAAATCTTCTGTTATTTGTCTTTTAGTTTTTGCCATATGTCCAGGGTACCAGTTGAGACGGACTTTAGCAAAACTTTTATCATTATTATTTTTATCATTTTTTATATCATTTTTCTTCATCAAAAAACTCCTTTTCTAATATCTAAATTGACTTTAAATATATTATAAAAATCAATTCAAACACTTTTGGCTCTTACATTATAGCACATTTATTTTTGTTTATAAAGTCTTTTGCTTCAAAAAATTCATCTTGATATTTAAATACTACTCTCAAATCTCCATTTTCTAATACAAAAATATTATCGACTAAATCGTCAATTATTTCTTTTGTAAGATATTCCATATTGTGATTTTTTATAAATTTCTTTACCCATTCTTTGTTTTCTTTAGATTTATATCCTAGTTTCTCTAGTTTCTTTTTTATTTGATTTTTTTGTTTATAATATTTAACTAACTTACAATTGTATTCATTATAATATTCATCATATTCATCTTTACTTATATAATTATTATAATAATCATTCATAAGTGATTTCTTTAGTGTCTCATTTTTATTTATTTCATTATCTACTTCATTTAATCTACGATTTAATATTTCATAATCATAGTTTACTTTATTTTCTTTTGTTATCTGTTCTATCTTTTTGTCCATTTCTATAATTAAATCAATTTGATTATTTACAATTTTTAAAACAGTTTTTTCTAATTCATTTTTATTTGTAGTATGTTTTGAACACTCTTTCATTTTTAAATAAGATGTGCAATAATAATATGAATATTTTTTTGATTTTCTAATTGTCAATGTTCTACCACATTCATTACATTTTAAATGTCCAGAAAAAATATCATATTCTTCATTTTTATTTATTCTTATATCTCTACTATATATAATGTTTTGTACTTGTTCAAATTCTTCTTTACTTATCAATGGAATATGATGTGCAGGACAAATAATCCAATCTTCTTTGTCGTTTATCACTAATTTATGCACTTTATGACTTATTCTTTTTCGCTTACCTTGTATTAAATCTCCTGTATATGCTCGATTATGTAATATTCTATCTATCATTTTTGTATTCCATAATCCCATTGTTTCTGTTTTTTTGGATTTTGCTATTGATTCATTCATTTTATATAAAGCAGGTGGCAAAATCCCACATTGATTTAATTCATTTGCTATTTCTTTTTTACTTTTTCCATTTAAAATCATTCTAAATATTTTCTTAACAACTTTACCAGTTTTTTTATCAACAATAAATTTATGTTTATCATTAGGGTCTTTTAAATATCCATAGGGAGCAGAAAGACCTACAAATTCTCCTTTTGCTCTTTTAGTATTTAAAACACTCTTTACTTTATTAGAAATATCTCTTGCATATTCATCATTCATCAAATTTTTAAATGGAACTATTATGTTGTTAACTGATTTTGGATCTTTATAACTATCTATATTATCATTTATTGCAATAAATCTTATATTATATAGAGGGAAAATTTCTTCTAAATAATTTCCTACCTCTATATAATTTCTCCCAAGTCTTGATAAATCCTTAACAATTATTGTATTAATTTGTCCATTTTTTATATCAACAAGTAATCTTTTAAAATCTGGTCTTTCAAAATCTGTCCCTGTAAATCCATCATCAATATAGTAGTCTTTTACTTTTAAATCCTTTTCTTTCTGCAAATATAAGTTAATTAACTCTTTTTGATTTGTTATACTATTTGATTCTTCTTTTTCTCCATCATCACTTGATAATCTTAAATATACTGCTGTATTCCATTTACTCATTTAATTCATCTCCCTACTTATAAATTCTAATGACTTTTCATATTCATCTTGATATTTAAATTTTATAGTTACATTTCCATCTTCGTGAACATATATAGTATCCACAATTTCATTTATTACTTCTTTAGATAATGATTTTAGATTTTTATTTCGTTTAAAATGTTCTATCCAATAATCGTCTTTTTTTAATTCATTCATTTTATCTATATAAATATTTTTTAGTGCTTCAATTTCTTTTTCTAATGTTCCAATTCTTTCATCGTAATCTTTTGAATAATTTAAATATTCTTCTTTTGTTATTTTTTCAAATTTCCAATCCTCATAAGAAGATTTTTTTAGTTTTTTATATTTATCAATATCATTATTCAACTTTTTAATCTCATTAAAGTATTTTTTCTCAATTTGTTCTTCTGTACCTTTTTTCTTTATTTTTTCTATTGCTTTTTCTAAATCAATTACTAGTCTAACTTGAAATAGTATAGACTTCAAAACAATTTCATTTAAATCAGAAGTCTTTATCTTATGTGGAGAACATACATCACTTTGAGTTTTGTAACTTCTGCAGTAGAAATTAGAACACGCTCTGTTATTTCTATAATCTTCCATTCTACACATAGCGTGTCCACAATCAGCACATTTTATTTTCCATCCATAAATTGATGGTTGAGATGGCTTTTTTCTATTACATTTTCTACTATCTATAAATTCACTAACTTTTTCAAAATCTTTCTTATCTACAATTCCCTCGTGTGTATTTTGTACTATAATCCATTCTTCTTTAGGTTTTGAAATTTGCTTTCTATTTTTATAGCTAACTGAGCCTGTTCTGTTATAAACTAGGTTTCCAATATATGTTTCATTTGTTAATACATTGCTTACTGTTGTTTTGCTCCATTTATATTTTGAATCTTCTGTCGTTGAATTTAAATCTATACTATATTTATTTCTTCTTTGTATTTCCTTTCTACATAAGATATTATTATTGTTTAAATACTTACAGATTTTTAATATTCCATCTCCATTTAAAGCCATTTGATATATTAATTTTACATTTTTTGCCTCATCTTCATTTATTATTAAATGATGTATATCATTAGGGTCTTTCATATATCCATAAGGTGTCGTTCCACCTACAAATTGTCCATTTCGTGATTTTGAAAGCAATACACTTTTTACTTTATTAGAAATATCTCTTGCATACTCATCATTCATTAAGTTTTTAAATGGAACAATTACATTGTTAATAGATTTTGGATCTTTATAACTATCAACATTATCATTTATTGCAATAAATCTTATATTATATATAGGAAATATTTGTTCAATATAATTTCCAACTTCTAAATAGTTTCTTCCAAATCTCGATAAATCCTTAACAATTATTGTGTTTATTTTTCCATTGACCATATCATTAAACATTCTTTTAAATTCTGGTCTATTAAAACTTGTACCACTAAATCCATCGTCAGCATAAAAATCAACAATTTTTAAATTTTCTTCTTTTTTTAAGTAATATGTAATTAGTTCTCTTTGATTTTTTATACTATCTGACTCTGCATTATCTCCATCATCACTTGATAATCTACAATAAACTCCTGCTTTCCAAGTATTTTTGTTTGTACCTAAAATATCTTTTTTACTTCTTCTAGGCATAATATGCACCTCTTTTTCTTCTAAATTTATTTTAATTTTATAGAGGTTCAGATTATTTTTGAATTGTGTGATTTTTTAGATTACACACTTGACAAATAGAGTTATTGGTATAAATTTTTTATTACTTTAGTAAGACAGTTCTCTGCTGTATCTTCATTATTGGAAAATTCAAATTTAACTAATCGACCACTTACTTTAAAAATATATGGATTAGCCGAATTATTTATAAAATCTATTATTCTTTCATTGCTTGATTTTTTTCTATTTATTTTTATATTATCTAAATCATCTACAGTATTTATATCAACATCTTCTAATTTTATATTTTTACATTTGTTTAATTTTCTTTCCAATAGTTCAAAATCTACATTATTCATAACAACACCTACCTGTTCTCTATGTTGTCTTTAGCATTAAATTTTGTTCTTACAAATTCTACTGCATTATCTGGAGAATATAATTTCATAACATATACAAACATATCTGTAATTTCTTTTTCCGTGAACTCTTTGTTTTCAAATCCTAAATTAAAAAATACTATCATTCCATAAGCCATTGCTTGTCCTATTGATAAACTCCAATAATTTTCAATCTTTTTCAGCAAAGTAATATCTACTTTTTCCAATATTGTTCTATTATTTATGTTTTTTATAAATGTATTTTCTAAAGATGACACCATACTATTAAATTCTTTATTAACTACATCTCCATTACTAATAATAAAATGTGCTAATACTTCTTTAGGCGAATATCTCCTATTTTTTATTTGTTTATATTCATTTAATTCCATAATTCATCTATCCTTTCATATATAAAA
>CAMJYG010000057.1 GCA_946409935.1 uncultured Clostridium sp.
ATCGAGGGCTTAACCACAAATATAATTTGTGAGAAAACCAAATAGAAGAATCAATCGAAAACTAAAACTAATTTTTCATCTATGTATTTTTGAGTGTGCTATACACTATAATTTTCTAGTGATTATGACATTTAGGGTAATACCTGTTCCCATTCCGAACACAGAAGTCAAGCCTAAATGTGCCGAAAATACTTGTGGGTTACCCTGCTGGGAAGATAGGTTATCGCTAGATTTTTTTTATTATATAGAAAAATCTTCAGTTTTTCTTATACAATAAAAGGCTACAATTGCTATTGCATTTGTGATTTCATTCTTTCGGTTGGAAACTCAAATCGGCGAAAAAAAGATGGGAAAGCACCTTTTCTTGTTTTTAAAATTTTAATTTAATAAAATGATTATATAGGAGGCAAATTAGCATTTTAAGACAAAAAATTATTATATTAAATTAGAATTTTAGTAATTTGCTAGTGAAAGGAATATATAAAATGAGTAAAGTAACATGGAAATCTGGAACATTTATATATCCATTACCTGCAGTTATGGTTAGTTGTGGTACAATGGATAAATCAAATATAATAACTGTTGCATGGACAGGAGTTTTAAATACAAATCCTGCAACTGTATATATTTCCGTTAGACCAACGAGATATTCGTATCATTTAATAAAAGAACAAGGTGAATTTGTTATTAACCTTACAAATAAAAATTTAGTAAAAGCTACTGATTGGTGTGGTGTAAAATCAGGTGAAAAATTTGATAAATTTAAGGAAATGAATCTACATAAAGAAAAAGCAACATTTGTAAGATGCCCAATGATAAAGGAAAGCCCTGTGTCAGTAGAATGCAAGGTTAGAGAGATTAAAGATTTGGGTTCACATCACATGTTTGTAGCTGATGTTTTAGCGATAAATGCTGATAAACGTTTTATAGATGAAAATGGTGCTTTTGATATTTCAAAATGTGATTTAATTGCATATTCTAATGGACATTATTATTCATTAGGAAAAAAATTAGGTAAATTTGGATTTTCAGTCCAAAAGAAAAAAAGAAAATCATAAATAGTTTTAATTAATAGGTTAAGTATAGTACATAGTATTTTATTATACAATAAGAAACCATATAAAGCTTCTAAGGAGTTACAATTCATGGTTTTTAAAATAGTATGCCCTGCCTAATGCAATGACTATATAATTTTTCATGCACCTCCAAGCGATTCCCGCTTGGGTTTCCTCCTAAAAAAATGTATAGTAATTGCTTGCGCGGGCTTAAAGTTTTATCTACTGTGAATTGTAACTCTAAAGTAGGTATGCAACTCGAAGCAAAAATAAAATTTTTTATTTTAAAAGTAAATTTATCTGTAATTTTCTATTATATTAATTTAGTGTACAGAAATTTTTATAACAAAAAATTCACACATGAACAAATTTCCGGAACGGTTTTATGTTTTATAATTTGTTTCTAATTTAAATTTATATTAAAAAATAACTTACTGTACATTTCATGTTACTCTTATATTTTCTTCTTATTTTTATTTAATTTTAGTAGTGTTGTTATAATAGAAATAATAATTTCAATAATAAAAAAAGATATTATAATTAATATTTGTTCAATTTTTTCTTCTTTCGGTAAAGTGTTTAATATAATTAGGTAATTTATTATCATAAATATTCCACCTTTTAGTTCGATTAATAGTATAATATAAGGAATATTTTAATAAAATATAAATTAAAGTCAATATTATATATTCAAAACAATATAAAAAACACACAAAAATATTTTTTTTTATATTAAATTATTCTTTAAATATGTCAAAAACATAGAATTTATTGAGATTTTTTGATGATAAAATAGAATTATTATTTTTTTATGAAAATAGTAATTTCTTTTATTAATTTAATTGCGTTTATAATTTCTTCTTCTGTATAATTTTTCAAGAATTCATTTGTTTTATTTATAATGGTATCATCAAGTCCATATAATATATAATCAGAAGAATGTCCACTTAGGCTTCTTAACTTTTTAATACTTTTATATACAAGATTTCCCTTTCCATCCTCTACTAAACCTAAAAATTGACTTGATACACCAATTTTGTTAGCTAATTGGGTTTTATTCAAATGTAATTCATTTATTCTTATATTTTTTATTCTTTTTCCTCTTTCAATTTGTTCTAATTTTTCTAATTCAATTTCATTAGTAACACTATCAGTTTTCATAACACATTCCACCCTCTACTTATTGTTCATTTTAGCGCAAAAAATCAATAAAAATATAGGAAAAAGTCGAACAAAAATATGGTATTTTCTGAGAATTTATGGTATAGTGACAATATGTAAATAAGAGGAGGAATAGCTTGAAAAATAAAAAAATTTTTCGAGCTCTATGTGTACCTTTTAGAAAGCAAAGAAGAGAAAGGAATGGAATTTAATATGGATTTAAAACCAATGAAAATCTTAATCATAGAAGATGATATTAATGATTGTAACAATTTTATCGAATGTATTAAAAATAGAAATGATATTGAGTTAGTTGGGATGACTGATTCAGATATTGAAGGTTTAAAATATGTAAACCAAAAGCATCCTGAAGGTATAGTTCTTGATTTAGAGTTAAATAATAGTACTACAGGAAATGCTGATTCCTTAGAATTCTTATCAAATATGAAGAAAATTCAATTAAACTATCAACCTATAATAATTGTAACAACACATGTAAATTCAAAAAGAACCTATGAGATACTTCATAGAAGTGGTGCAGACCTTATTTTATATAAAGATCATCCTAAATATTCTTCTCAATATGTGTTAAATAAATTTATAAATTTAAGAAAAATAGAACCTCAAGCAACTTTAGAGACAATAAAGGAAGAATTAGAAGATACTGAAAACAAGATATCAAATTCTATTTATAATGAATTAGATTTGATAGGTGTAACAGCGAAATTAAAAGGAAGACAATATATACATGATGCAATTTTATATTTAATACAAAATCCAAATAGTAATCAAAATGTAATTCAATACTTAACAAAGATACATAAGAAATCTGGGAATACAATAACAAATGGAATACAGAACGCAATTATACATGCATGGCGAATTTCATCAATTGAAGATTTAACAACATATTATACAGCAAGAGTTAATTATGAAACAGGTGTACCAACACCAATGGAGTTTATTTATTATTATGTAGATAAAATAAAAAAGGAAATCTAGAATATACTAGATTTTCTTTTTTTTTGCCATTTTTTTCTATCACCAAATACCGCTTGTTCTAAGGGAATAGGTGGTATTTTTTTTATAACAACATGACGTGAACGAATGAAAAAAGGTGGTGAGAATATGAGCAATTGGATTGAAGAATTCTGCGCATGGGTAAGATATTGGTTTAGCTAAAATGGTGAAAGATAATCAGATAAGTTTAATGTTAACTTAGATTGATTATCTTTTTATTTTGTTGTATAATGTCAAATGTAGACAGGATAAAGCTATATAATTGAAAATAGTTATAATCTCATAACGTAGTATAAACGATATATAAATAAATATTCTTATACAATAGATTGAAGATGTAGAAAGGATGAGAAAGATGAATAAAATAACAAATATTTTAAATAATGAAATGTTTATTTATTTTCTTAAAACTATATTTATGATAATATATACGTACTATATAGGTTTTAAGATTATAAATAAAGATTTCAGAAATTCTTTATATCTAATGATAGTTCCTATTGTTGTTATGGCATTAATAATGGCATTAATAAAATATTATATGAATTCGATATATAATATAATTTTTTTAGATATCATTTTAGCGGTATTTTTTTCGAAACAACTAAAAAAAGAATTAATATATTCAATTTTTATTATAACAATATCATTAAGTGTTAATTATATTTTTTGGTTTGCTTCTATAGCATTAACGTTTATTCCAATTAAGATTATGAAAATACAGAATAATTTCATTAATTTAAATGTTATACTAATTGTATATTTCTTTTTATTATACTTTTTTACAAAAATGAAAAAATTTAAAAGTGGAATTGTATTCCTAAAAAATAATATGCAAGATGAATTTTTTAATATACTAATTTTAAATTTGAGCATAATTATCTTATTTGTTAGCATAATCATATCAAATTCTGCTACCGAATTTACAATTAATCTTATTTTTAGTCTAATTACATCATCAATTATAATGTTTATAACAATTCGAAAATCTTTACAGTTATACTATAAACAAAAAATGTTAGTTCAAGACTTAAAAGAAACCAAACAAGAGCTTGAAAACAAAAAACAGGAAATAGAACAATTAGAAAAAGAAAATTTAAATTTTAGCAAAACAAGTCATTCAATAGCACATAAACAAAAAGCATTGGAATATAAACTTAATGAATTGATACTAAAAAATGAAATAGCATCTGAAATTGATATAAAAGATAGAATAGAAAAAATCTCCGATGATATAAAAAATAGACCGATATCAGTTGAATTAGCAAAAACTGGAATACCAGAAATTGATGATATGCTTAAATATATGCAATCAGAGTGCATAAAAAACAAAATTGATTTTCAACTTCAGTTAAGTGGAAATATATACCATATGATTAATAATTACATAGAAAAAGAAAATCTAGAAATTTTACTTGCTGACATGATAAAAAATGCAATAATCGCTATAAATTATTCTGATAATATTAACAAGAGTATTCTAGTAAGGTTAGGAGAAATTGATAATATTTATGCTTTATATGTATATGATTCAGGTATAGAATTTAAGATAGAAACTTTTAAAAATATGGGGATAAAGCCTTGTACTACTCATGCGGATAATGGCGGAACAGGTATGGGATTAATGAATACGTTTGATACATTAAAGAAATATAAAGCTAGCATAATTATCAATGAATACAATGAACCATGTAAGGATAATTTTACTAAAGTAATTATTATAAAGTTTGATAATAAAGAAGAAACAAAGATTTGTTCATATAGATATAAAGAGATTGAAAAGGAAGTTAAAAGTGAAAATTTTAAAATAGAAAAAATACAAAAATCCATTGACATAAACTAAAAAAAGTGGTAAAATATTCAAGCATATGTTATTACGGACATATGATCACATCGTTTCAAAAAAGTAAGGTAAAAATACGGAGGTGTATTAAAATGGCAGCAAAAGGACCAAGAGAAAACATAACATTAGAATGTACAGAATGTAAAAGAAGAAACTATATGACTTCAAAAAACAAGAGAAATAATACAGACAGACTAGAAATCGTTAAATATTGTAAATTCTGTAAAAAACGTACAACACACAAAGAAACTAAATAGTAAGAGCTATTTTTAGGAGGATATAAAATGGCTAAAAAAGAAACAAATAAAAAAGAAAACAATAAAAATAAAAAAAGTTTTTTTAAAGATTTTAAAGCTGAATTAAAAAAGGTTGTTTGGCCAACGCCAAAACAATTAATTAATAATACAACAGCAGTAGTTACAATAGTTTTAATTACAGCAGTAATTGTTTTTGTATTAGATTTGACTTTTGAAACCATCAATAAAAATGGAATAGATAAAGTTAAGTCAATAATAAATTCTTCAAGTGAAAATACAATTACAGATGAAAATACTGTATCAAATGAAACAGTTACAACAGACGAAGAACAATCCGAAACAGCTGAGAGTAATACAGAAAATCAAGAAATAGTAACAGAAAATGAAGTAAATGAAGAAAATACAGAAAATAATGCTGAATAATTAAATAATAAAAGGAGGCTTATATAAATGTCTCAAAAAGATTATGATATGGTAGCTAGATGGTATGTTGTACATACTTATTCTGGTTATGAAAATAAAGTAAAAACAGACCTAGAAAAAACTATAAAAAATAGAGAATTAGAAGATTTTTTCTTTGACATTATTGTTCCAATGGAAGAACAAATTGAAATCAAAGACGGAAAAAGAAAAACTAATTTAAAAAAAGTTTTTCCGGGATATGTATTAATAAAAATGATAGTAACTGAAGAATCTTGGTATATTGTTAGAAATACAAGAGGTGTTACTGGATTTGTAGGTTCTGGAACGGATCCTATTCCTTTAACAGAGGAAGAAATTAGAAATATGGGATTTGAGGATGTTCCTATAAATATAGATTATGAAGTAAATGAACAAGTACAAGTAATGAATGGTCCTTTTGAAGGCTTTGTAGGTACAGTTCAAGAAATAAATACAGAAAAGCATAAAGTAAAAGTTCTAGTTTCTATGTTTGGAAGGGAAACACCAGTAGAATTAGAATTTTCACAAGTACAAAAATTAAAATAGGGAGGTGCCATAAAAATGGCAGAAAAAGAAATATCAAATATTATTAAATTACAAATCGAAGCAGGAAAAGCAACACCAGCTCCACCAGTAGGTCCAGCTTTGGGTTCAAGTGGTGTTAATATCATGCAATTCGTTAAAGAATTTAATGATAGAACCGCAAGTGAAGCAGGAATGATTATACCAGTTGTAATAACAGTTTACAAAGATAAATCATTTACTTTTATTACAAAAGTACCACCAGTTGCAGTTTTAATAAAAAAATCTATTAAAATTGAAAAAGGTTCAGGAAAGCCAAATAAAGAAAAAGTCGCTAAAATAACTAAAGAGCAAGTTAAAGCAATTGCTGAACAAAAAATGCCAGACTTAAATGCTGCAACATTAGAAACAGCTATGAGTATGGTTGAGGGAACGGCAAGGTCTATGGGCGTAGTAGTTACTGATTAAAATAAATGAAAAGCAGCAATCTGCACATTTTCGCTATTTATTTAAAAACTCGATGTACAATCGTACACCTTCGTTTTTAAATAAATATCAAAAATGCACATCTTACTACTTTTGATTTATTTTAAAGTAATAATATGTAAAAAATATATATTAAATATAAAAATTATATTGGGAGAGCAATGCTCGTTAGAACCAAAGGAGGAAAAAAATGAAAATGTCAAAAAGATACGCAGAAAGCGTAAAATTAGTGGATAAAACTAAAGAATATGAAATTAAAGAAGCTTTAGATATTATCGAAAAAATGCCAAAAACAAAATTTGATGAAACTGTTGAATTACATGTTAAATTAGGAGTAGATTCTAAACATGCAGATCAACAAGTTAGAGGTACAGTTGTACTTCCAAATGGTACAGGTAAAACTCAAAAAGTATTAGTTTTTGCTAAAGGACCAAAAGCAGAAGAAGCTCAAAAAGCTGGCGCTGATTATGTTGGTGCTGAAGAGTTAATACCAAAAATTCAAAATGAAAACTGGTTTGACTATGATGTTATAGTTGCAACTCCAGATATGATGGGTGTTGTAGGTAGATTAGGTAAAGTATTAGGACCAAAGGGATTAATGCCAAATCCTAAATCAGGAACAGTTACTATGGATGTAACAAAAGCTATTGGAGAAATTAAATCAGGTAAAGTAGAATATCGTTTAGATAAAACAAATATTATTCACTTGGGATTTGGAAAGGTTTCATTTGGAACTGATAAATTATTAGAAAACTATGAAACAATTATGAATGCTATTATAAAAGCAAAACCTGCAGCAGCTAAAGGTCAATATATTAAAAGTGTAGCTGTTACTACTACAATGGGACCTGGTATATTTGTAAATCAAAAATAATTGTTAATGTTTTTAATATCTTAAATATAAGAATTATACAAAAATATAGAAAATTTAAAAATAATTAGCCAAAGACAGTAGGCAAATGTAAGTCCTACCGAGGTAGTTTAGAGTCTATGCACTCTTTGTATTCCTTGGTAGGAACAAAGAGTGTATTTTTATACAATAGGATACCCTAAAAAGGGAAACAACCTAAAATATAAAATATATTTAATATATTAGGAGGTGAAAAACAAATGGCAAGTGAAAAAATACTTAACCAAAAGAAAGAAGAAGTAAAAAAATTAGCAGAAAGAATGAAAGAAGCTAAATTAATACTTTTAACAGATTACAGAGGAATCAATGTAACAGATGATACTACATTAAGAAAAGATTTAAGAAATTCAAATGCAACTTATGAGGTTATAAAAAATAATATTACAAGAAGAGCTTTAACAGAATGTGGAATTGAAGGTTTAGAAGAAAAACTTGAAGGACCAACAGCTGTAGTTATGAGTAATGAAGATTATTTAGAACCATCAAAAGTAATATATAATTTTAGCAAAGATAATGACTTTTATCAAATAAAAGGTGGAGTAATTGAAGGTAAAGTAATGACTGCTGAAGAAATAATAACGTTAGCAAAATTACCATCAAGAGAGACATTATTATCAATGCTTGCTGGTGCATTACTTGGAAATATTTCAAAAGTTGCTGTTGCATTAAATGAAGTAAAAAAACAAAAGGAAGCAAATGGTGAAAAAGTTGCTGTTGCAGCAGAAGTAGCAAGTGATGCTGAATAAAAGACTAAAAAATAAGAAAAGAGTAGTGAACTTATATCACAAATAAAATAAATAACTTACATAAACAAGTTATTAAAAATAATTAGGAGGATTTTAAAATGGAAAAAATTGAAAAGTTAATTGAAGAAATTGACGCTTTAACAGTTGTTGAATTAGCTGATTTAGTAAAAGCTATAGAAGAAAAATATGGAGTATCTGCAGTAGCAGCAGCTGCACCTGCAGCAGGAGCTGTAGCAGGAGCTGCAACTGAAGAAAAAACATCATTTGATGTTGTATTAGCAGAAGCTGGAGATCAAAAAATTAAAGTAATCAAAGTAGTTAGAGATGCTACAGGATTAGGATTAAAAGAAGCTAAAGATTTAGTAGATGGAGCACCTAAAACAGTTAAAGAAGGAGTTTCTAAAGAAGAAGCTGAAGACTTAAAAGCTAAATTTGCTGAAGTTGGAGCAGTTGTAGAATTAAAATAATTTAATTAGCGAATGCACTTAACAAGCCTGAAATTATTGAATTTTGGGCTTGTTTTTTTTGCAAAAACAGTATATAATATAAAACATATTAAGGTAAGGAGAGGGTGGTTTGAAAATAATTGGCAAATTTATCCAATTCTTTTCCAAACGTTATGTGTGTCTTCCAAGCGAAGCGAGAAAGGAATGAATTTTAAAATGAAAGTAAGTAGAGAAGAGATTTTGCATATTGCAAACTTAGCACAATTAAATTTAGACGAAAGCAAAATTGATACATATTTATTACACTTACAAGATATCTTAAATTTTGCAGATATAGTAAATAATGCACCAGTTGATGGGTTAGACATAACAATTGGAGCAAATGAAGAAAAGAACGTATTTAGAAAAGATGAAATAAAAGTATTTGAAGATAATGAAAGTTTATTACAAAATGCTATATCACAAGAACAAAATATGTTCAAAATTCCAAAAGTTCTTTAATTTTAAAAAAATTATTGTGTGTCTTAAGAAAAGTATGCAAAAATAACTGAAATAGGAGGAAAGTAGATGAATATTACAGAATTAACTGTTCATGAATTACAAGAAAAAATTAAAAGCAAAGAATTAACAATAACGGATATAACAAAAGCATATGTAGACAGAATAAATGAAAAAGAAAAAGATGTACAAGCTTTTGTAACTTTGTTAACAGATGAAGCTTTAAAACAATCTGAAGATGTTCAAAATAAACTAGAAAAAGGCGAAATATGCGGAGACTTTGCGGGAATTCCAATAGGAATAAAAGACAATATGTGTACAAAAGGTGTAAAAACAACATGTAGTTCTAAAATGTTGGAAAATTTTGTTTCACCTTATGATGCAACAGTAGTAGAAAAATTAAATGAACAAAATATTATAGATCTAGGAAAATTAAATATGGATGAATTTGCTATGGGAGGTTCAACAGAATATTCATATTTTAAGAAAACTAGAAATCCATGGAATTTAAATAAAGTTCCAGGAGGTTCTTCAGGAGGAAGTGCAGCAGCTGTTGCAGCTAATTTAGTGCCATGGGCATTGGGGTCAGATACAGGAGGTTCTATTAGGCAACCATCAAGTTTTTGTGGAGTAGTTGGATTAAAACCAACATATGGTCTTGTTTCTAGATATGGATTGGTAGCTTTTGCATCTTCATTAGACCAAATAGGACCAATAACAAAAGATGTAAAAGACTGTGCAATGTTATTAAATTTAATTGCAGGACATGATGAAAGAGATACAACATCAGCAGACAGAGAAAAAGTAGATTATACGAAGTGTTTGAAAAATGATGTAAAAGGTTTGAAAATAGGTGTTCCAAAAGAGTTTTTTGGAGAAGGTATAAATGAAGAAGTAAAAGAATCTCTAGAAAAAGCTATTGAAACCTATAAAAAATTAGGTGCAGAAATAGAAGAGTTTTCACTAGATATTGCTAAATATTCATTAGCAACATATTACATAATTGCATGTGCTGAAGCAAGTTCAAATTTAGGAAGATTTGATGGAATTAGAT
>CAMJYG010000058.1 GCA_946409935.1 uncultured Clostridium sp.
ATTATTTCATCATCCATTTCATCTTCACCTCTATAACTTATTTTTCTACTTCTTCTGTCGCTTTATTCTTTTTAGTTTGAATTTTTCTATTATAATTTCTGTTACTTCATCTGGAGATAAATTTGTATTATCTATCTTTATATGATTTTCAAATAATATTTCTTCATCGTCAGTATTTAATTTATATTTCTCCATTGTATCTAATAAATCCCTCTTACTCCATTCCAAATCTTTTTTAGTAGGTTTTGCTTCCAATCTATGAGGTGTTACATTTCTTTTTAGCCTTGTTTCTATATCTGCTCTTAATTCTACAAAATAGAATTTTCCACCACTAGCCTCAAATCTGTTTTTTAAACTATTTAAATAATCTGTTTCTTCTTTAACATCAAAAGCTACAACAAGTGTAAAAATCATATCTATATCATATTTTAATGCAAGATTAAATACATCTTCTCTGATTAAACTTTTTAATTCCTTTTGTGCTTCACTTCCTCTTTTAAAAATTTTGTCAGATATTTCTATACTATCATGATTTACCATCAATGAATATCCTATTTTATCTCTTAAATTCTCTGCTACAGTCATTTTACCAACGGCTTGTGGTCCCGACACTATTATTAAATTTGCCATTTAAATTCAACTCCTTTTATATCTTATCTTTAATTCTAAATATTTACAAGACTGTAAATAGAACAAATCTAGCTTCGAGAGCACTTTTATGTTGCACTTCAACTTATAATATTTCAAATTAGTGCTTAAGAAGCGTAAAGATTTGTTGATGCGAAAAATTGTGTAACAATTTTTCTGTGCATTTTTCTTTTTTGGTTTATAGGAAATTACATTTCATATAAATCAAAAAAGCATTGCAAGCAATCTGTTAAGACTCCTTTGCAATGCGTTATATACTATGCACTTAAAGTGTAGATAATTTTCTATTTAAACTATCCTTTACCGCTCTAGCTTTCGCTATAGGTAAACTCTTAATATGTTTTTTATTTTAGCATAACATTTTACATTTGTCAAACTTTACATAATATTATATGATAATACTTCGTATATCTTCTGCATCTGCATATTTTGTTAAATATTTTTTTGCTATATCTATAGATTCTTCAAGATCTTTCATTCCGTTGAATGAAATTAAAACTGTTAAAATATCTTTGGATTTTTCTGTAATCATTGCTCTTGTTGAATCACTTGTAGGACTTGTTTATATTACCATGTAAATTTTCTAAATCATATGAACCCACAGAATAACCTGTTTCTATTGAAATTAAATTATTAGTATCAACTACATTATTTATTCTATACAATCCTTTTCCTTGCAATATTCTACGGATTAAAGCTTCACTGGATACTCTATATCTACTAGGCTCTTTTCCCAACGCCTTATAAGCTTTACGTGATGTTTTAATATTTATTTGTTTTGATTACATTAGTTTTATAAAATATACATCCTAAGTTTACATTACATTCCTCTTTCAATTGCTTGTCTATTATAACTTCCATTATTTAATATACCTCCATTTTCTTTTCTATTTTCTACAATTTTTCTTATTTTTTCTTTGAATTTTAGTTTTTTACATACTCTTGTCCCTGCATATCTTTTTAGTTCTCCAATTTCAGAAATATGCATTATATCTTTAACCGATATAATAAAGGCAATTCCTCCTGATTTTGCAAAGGCAAGTGCATTACCAAGTTTAGAATACATTCCTCCACTTCCAACTGCTGATTTAGTTAATTTTGTTCTTTTAAGATAATCATTACCTTTATCTATTGTTATTTCTTTTACAACTTTATTATTGTCATTTAAATATCCTTCTACATTAGTTATCAAAAACAGTCTATCTGCTTTTATTATTCTAGCCAAATCTGAAGCCAATACATCATTGTCGCTAAATCTTTCATTTCCTTCTTCTACTAATTCTTCTTCATAAACTGTATCATTTGCATTAACAACTGCTAAAATTTTATTGCTAAAACAATTCTTGATATTTTTTTCAGCTATACTTCTTTTCAAATCTGCTTTCCCAGAAAGTAACATTTGCTCGGTAAGTATACCATAATCTAGCGCTATACTTTGTATTATTTTCATCATTTGAGTTTGCCCTATTCCTGCTATGATTGATTTTTCTATTGTTGTTAAATTAACTTTTTCTAATAATTCTTTACATTTCATATATAAGAAGTTATTTGTTGTATCTTCAAATTTTTCATATTCATTTACTTTTTTGCCTAATATTCTTATTAAATCTATTTTTTCTTGAATTTTTTTGTATTCAACATACATATTATTATTTTCTGTTTTATTTTCTTTTTCTATTTTTTCTACAATTTGCTTTATCATAGCTTTCCCACAAGCTACTGCTCCGCTAACAACTAAAACAACTTCATTTCCTTCACTAAAAATCTCTTTTATTGTTTCTAATGCACTTTTTAATACATATTCTTTTGCAGTACCATCTTCATTAAAGAGTGAAGATGTACCAATTTTTATAACATATCTCATTTTATATCACTCCTAAAAATTATATTTTTATACCAAAAAAACACAAAGAGTCTTTCTTTTCATGTGCTCTTTGTGTTTAAACTATATATATTACTATCGATAAAAATATAATTTTACGGTCGTTTACAACACTCTAAAGAACACCAATTCATTTTTGGAACTGGTGGTGTAGGGATATTATTATTCATATAATTTCTTTTGGCTATAGTATTCATATCCTTACTCCTCTCTAGATTTTCTATTTTATGTATATAATGTTACCATAATTTTGCTGTCTTGTCAATTTCTTTAAATATTTTTCTATCTGTTCAAAACTAAAATTATCATTATAGGTATTCTTATTAAAAACAAAAAAATTATATGATTTTATTCGTGCATACCATAATATTCTATTTCCAACTATCTCCATTTATATATTTTGTTAAAGCCATTATGAAAGCCATTTCAGTTAAATCTATTCTTGATATTTTATCATGTGTTAATAATTGTATTCCTCCACCTTTATTATGTCTTTCTTCATCTTTATAAAATATTTCATTCATAACTTGACTTAAATCTGTATTTATAATGTTTTGCACTAATCTTTCAGGTACTGGAAAAGATGGACTTGTACCATAGCTTTCAAATTCTGCATTATCTTCAATTACAGCTATGTTTGTAATCATCCATCTGCCCAACAATTTATTTATTCCACTTTCTATTGACAAATACAAATCAGCTTTTATATTATTTTCTTTTGCATACTTTTTCAAATTCTTAACTCTATTTTTAGCGCCAATATATATTTCATCATCTACTGGCTATTCGCCAACATTGGAATCAACAGGAATGCCTTGAATCTCTATATCACTATAATAATTTTTCAATGCTCTTTTGGCTCCTTCTATTTTTCCTTGATTTTTTGTTGCTATTAAAACTTTCATTTGATTTTGTTTCTCCTTTTAATCCATTTTATTATTTTATTATTTATAGTCATAATCCCAAAGGCTTAATTTTCCGTTTATAAAAATTGGTTTAATCTTTTCTACATTTTCAATTTTAAATCCGTAACCATTCCATTCTGTATGTTTTATTATACTTGAATAAACTAATAGATTTTTTTCTTTTAACATTTCCCTTACTTCATCATCTATCTTAATGCAATCTGTTAGATTTACTTTTGCAATTATACAACCAATCGGGTAATCCAAATTATATTTTTCAAACTTTTTCATCGCCTTTTTGTCTATACTTTTTCCTGCATGAATCAATAGTTCTCCTCTATATTTAGTTTTCCAAGTTCTAAATTCGTATTCTTTCAATCCTTCAGCTATTAAAGATGCAAATGGTTGCTTAATTGTTATTACCTTCATATTATAATCCTCCCACAAATTACTATACAGATAGTTTAATTTTAATATTTTCCAAGCCCTGTTCCATTTTTTAAGAACACCTTAATTTGCGTTATTATATGAGGGATATTATAATTTCCTCCAAATTTATTATTATTTAATAATTCATCATTAAGTTCTATCCATTCTAATTTATTTTTTTCTTCAACCAAATTAACATCATGCTTTAAAATCCCATAATAAACTTGCAAATTATTTCCATATTTAAAGTAATTTAAATCCATAAAATAATCTAATTCTATGTCGGTTTCAGTTATTCCTGTTTCTTCAAACAATTCTCTATATGCTGCTTCGTCATTGGTTTCGCCTTCTTCAACTTTACCACCAACAAAATTATATTTTCCTTTGTATGGTTCTTTAGCTCTAATACAGAAAAGTCCTTTAGTTAATTTTTGATTAAACACAACTATTAAATTTAATTTTCTCATATTTGCTATCATTCCTTCTTCATATCATTATTTATACTATGTATCGGAAATTCTCCTTGTTTTAATATCCCCTTAATAGCTTTTGGAACAATTGGATATTCATCTATTTTTTCTATATCAATCCACTCATATTGTAAATAATCTTTTCCTTCTATATTTTTTATAGTGTAATCTATTTTTTTATCCTCTTCTTTGGTGAACTCTGCTTTATGTACAAACATTATCTCATGATATTTTGAATCTTCCATCTCAAAAAAATTTTCTATTGTAGAAACATATCCTGTAATCTCAATATCTTTTCCCATTTCTTCTTGTATTTCTCTTTTTAGTGTCGAAGTAGAATCTTCACCAATCTCGACTCTTCCTCCAACTAATGCATAGTGATTACTGTTTGTATTTCTATGTACTAAAACTTTACCATTATGAATTATTATTCCTGCTGCTCTAATATTAAGCTTATAATCTTCAACTTCTAATGTTAAATCTGTCTTTTTCATATTTACCTCTTTCTCTTTACTTATATATTTTTATTTAGTTAGTTAACATATTTTCAGATTCTTTTATATTGTTCTAACTGCTCTTGCTTTTTTACCTGGGCAACTGGATGATACTATTGCCATGTCTAGCACACTATTGCATTTGTAATAAATATATCATCAAGTGAGTATTGCCCATTAGATGATTCTTTTAAAATATTTTTTCAACTTGTATTTTGTTTAAAAAATTTTCATAATATTTTTAAATTTTTCTTCGTAAAAAATTTTACTATCATCAGATAATTTATTGAAACTTCTTTCTAATTTACTTTTTACAAACTCTTTACCATCTTCTATGCTCATATTCTTTTCTTTATATGCTAAATAAAGCAGACTAGGAATACTATCAAAATGTGATATAGCATCAGCATCCGCAATAATTTGTTCCTCTTTAGATAATCTCTTATTATCAATACTTCCTCTATGATTTAATATACATTTTTTTACTAAATCAATTTTATCTTCATCATAATTAAATTTTCTTAAAATTTCATCTGCTATTTTAATTCCATGTATATGATGTTCTTTGTATAATTTGTAATCTGTAATAGATGCTATATCATGCAACCAAGCTGCAATTATGCATACTTCTTTATCTGCTTTATACTCATCTGCAAGAATTTCAGCATTTTTAACTACTGCTTCAATATGATATAAAACTCCTATGCCAAATTTGTTATTTTCATTCTCTGCTCTGTTTTTTATCTCATTCTTTAAATAATTTATTATATCTTCTCTCATCTATTACTTACCTCTATTTTCTCTCTAAAATTAATACACATTCATTTTTTTATACACATATTACAGTAATTAATCACAATCAAATATAGTGTTACCTTCAATATTACCTCTTTCAAACTTTATTATTACATATCAGTATAATATATAATTTCTTTTTTTAATTTTTTTGTTCTAATATTATTAATCTTCAATTTTAATCTTTGTATTCGAATCAATCATTCCTAATAATTTAATCATATTTTCTCTTGAAATTCCCACGCATCCATATGTATATTCATTTTTATTACAATGTAACATTATTGCACTGCCTTTTCCAATAATATTATGTGGATTAACCTTAATTTCAATTGCATATTCATAATCTTCATTTGCAAAATCAATTAAATGTTCTCCACTTATTTTCGGCTTTTTATCCAGCATAATTAATTGATTATAAAATTTTGAATTAATATCATCAATCCAATATTGATTATTCTGTATTTTAAAATATGGTATGTCTTCATTCATATTAATTTCACAACGTTCGTGCATACCAAATGCTATTCCTAAATCAAATTCACCTATTGGAGTTTTCATATCTCCCTCAACTAAATTATTCGTTAGTCCGTTTTTTCCGATAGTGGCCTCTACCTTTAAAGATTTAAATGTCAAGTAAAATTGATTATTTTCTTTTTTTACTAAAATACAATTTTCCATAAAATATTTATCCTTTCATAATTTTTATATTTATTATACCTGAAGATATTTCTAACTTATATTTTGCATCTAATTTTTTATAACTAGTTGTTTTCCTAATTGTAGTTATTTATCTTCATACTATTTGTTCATCATTAATATCGAATGATGGCATACACATAATTGCAAATTCTACCTCGCCCTCTATGCTATGTTTCGCATTAATAGGTATTAAAACAAAGTCTCCTTTTTCTACTTCATATAATTCATCATTTATTATCACTTTTGCTTTTCCATCTATTATAAAATAATATTTTATGCTTTTAGTATTTATAAACGTTCCGTGAAAACCATTTAATTTGCTTATTACAAAATCAATTGGCATATTTTTCCCTGCATACAAATCTTTTATTTTCATATTATCTCCTACATCTCTTTCTTGAGCCTCTTTATATTTAAAAATCATTTTTTTATCCTCCTTAAAATTACTATTACAAAATATCAAAAAACTTATTTTATCAAAATTTCTCCATTAACATTTAAGTTTTCGTCATTTATATAATCCGGTAATATTTCTACTAAATTTTTAATTAACATTTTTTTATATTATTTATCTACAAATAATACTTTCTTTATATTTTCATATCTATCTTTTAGCTCATTTCTAGTTCTTTCACTTAATTTATTGTAATCTCTTTCAAGCTTATCTTTTACATATTTTGTACCATCTTCTTTTTACAACATATTTTATATGGTCATCCCAAAAATCATAACCATATTTCTCTTTATATATATTACATCTTTTTAATAATTCCTGCTTTATGCTTTTAACTATATAATTCATTCCTGTTTCCTTTCATTTTTTTGCATTTTCAATTTTTTCATTATTATACATCAAAATCTTTTTTTACGACTCTTATTATATAAATTGTAATTTCTCTATAAGCCATTTTTTATTATAAAATAGCCATTTTCAAATATACTATTTATCTGACAATTATTATCAATCAAATGTTGTATTACAGCCCCTGCTACAGCTGATAACAATATTTTTGCAGTTTCTGAAATATTATTAATCATTACAATTTGATCTGCTGCCATTTTATTTAGCATAAACTTCTTTCCTATTAATTCTCCAAAATGTTCTGATAAGGCCCACTCAATTTGATATTTTTTATTTTCTATAATTATTTCTATAATTTGCGACATACCATTCTCCATTCTTTTCATATTTCACTATACCCTTCCAAATTACTATTTTATTTAAATGTTCATTTTTTACAATTTGTCCGAATTTTGATGTTTTAATTATATCATATCAACCATATAATAACAATAATTTGATAGATTTTCGCTTAAAAGCAAAATAAAATACTAAAAAAATAGTAAAAAAATGTGTCTAAGGCTTGACATAGATTCACTGTTCTTATAACTGTTGCAAGCATAGCTATTCCTTGTTCTGTAGAAGCATATATTTAACTTCATTTTATTTTCCTCTTTTCTTTTAATATATTTTATATGTTAACATATTTGGGAAAGTTTGTTAATCATGAACATTAATATGCCCTGTTTTAGCTGAAATTACTCCTTCATATATTTATCTATATTAAAATAAAAATTCGTTTACCTTTCTTTTAATTATTTCTAATTCGTGTCCATTAGCATGTAACACTTGCCATCCTTTTTCCTTTGGGATTTCCAAATTTTTTTCTGTGTCATCAACAAATAATATATTTTTAGGCTCTAATCCGCAATCTTTCTCTACTATTTGATATATTTCTCTATTGGGTTTATTGCATTTTAATTCAAAAGATAACCAAACATAATCAAATTTTTTTAAGTTCATTTGTTTATCTATCCTTACTTTATCTTTCGGATCTAAAGAAGATAAAATACCAATTTTACAATATTTTTTTAAACTATGTATAAAATTTACCACATCTTTATAATATTCTATTTTATTTAGTTCTTCAGGATATGCCTCATTAAATTCTTCTATAGTACATTTTAAATTAAAAGCTTCTTTTATCCTTCTAAAGCTTTCTTCAGATGGATTTTCTAACTTCTCTTCAGCAACCTTAATTTTAATATCAAGATATTTTTGTACAATGTTTTTCCCTTCTAAATTACTATTAAACCTCTTTAATAGATTTTCAATTGCATAATTCCAACTATATTCTCCGTTTTTATGACTTTCAACCACACCTCCCCAGTCAAATACTACAATTTTATTATTTTGTTTTTTCATTTTTACTATCATTCCCTTTCTTCACCTTTGCTATGCTATGTCTGCTTATCTTATCTTTCAAAAATTTTCTCTAATAATTCTGCAATATATTGCTTTCTATGTTCATAATTATATATATCTTTATAGTTTTCTTTTGAAAAATATACTTGTATATTGCAAGTGAAATTTGACCCTTTTTGTAATTTAAATTGACCCCAAAACAGATATTCAATTTTCAACCTCTTAATGAACAATAAAGTAAAACACTTGATATATGTCAATGCTTGATATATCAATTCATTTTAGCATTGATATGTATCAAGTATTTTACTAAAATTGGAAAGAGGTTTTGAAAAATTAGAGGGGGTCAACTCTAATTGCAAAAGGGGTCAATTTTCAATTTTCAAATACATCCTATTTTTTCTATTATTTCTTCATTTTTTCTATACTCATTGGATTAAAAAATTCACTTCCATTATCTGTTAGCAGAACTTCGAATATTTTCTTGAATGTATCTATTCCTAATATCTTTTTTATATTTCTATATGCATTTTCAACACATTCCCTTACTTACCATTTTTAAAACATTTCTAATGTCTTGCTCATATTTATTTAGAATTACAATATTGTTCTAATACTTATTCATACAAAATCACTTCTCTTTCTCAAATATTTATTCTAGAATTTTAATCTCATCTCATGCCAAGTAACTCCGCCATGATTAGATTCTGACATTTCCATATTTTTAACTTTATACTCCTAGTATTATAATTTATCTATAAGTAATTCTTTATAATAAAATAGCCATTTTCCAAATAACTGTTTACCTGACAATTATTATCAATTAAATATTAATAGCTTTTCTAAAGCTTTTGCATTTAATATTGTGTTAGATATAAATTCACCTTTATAAAAGTTAGCCCAATTATTAAATATACAAGGTGCATTCTTTGCTTTTTCCAATGAATCAATTTTTATAAAGTTTAATTTTATATTTTTTTCTTTTGCATAATCTGATAGTTCTTTAACTTCATATTCTACATAAGGACATTCATTACTATAATAAATTGTGAAATCTTGATTATCAATTTTCATCACTCTTGCACTATCATTAAATTTAGGTGTTTCACTTTCTTCAAATTTTAGTGCCATTAATTCATAATCGCCAATAACATCTACTACCTCAAATCCAAAGTGTTCAAAGAATTTCTTTTCCCCTAAAAACGGTTTCTTCTTTTTAGAAACTAAAGTACAAATACCACTTTTTTCATTTTCTTTAGCATCATTTATTGCATATTCTAATAACTCTTTTCCAATTCCTTTAGCTTTAAAACTACCTGCAACCCATAAGCAATATATGTATTCATAATTCTTACCACTTATAGGAACCCATGATGTTTCTAAAGGTTCATATTCAATAAATATTTTTCCTCTTGCATTTAATTTTCTAAAAACATGTCCATCCTCTAATTTATTTTTAATCCATTCTTTTTTGCAATCAACACCTTCTTGATGTTTTGGATCTCCTATTGCACAACAAATATGTTCTT
>CAMJYG010000059.1 GCA_946409935.1 uncultured Clostridium sp.
TTAAAGGCATAGGGGATTTTTACTCTCTAAAAAGTGTTTAAGTTGAGATTTTATACTTAGTGACATTAAATGTCAATACAAATGTAAAAAAAATTATGCCATAATAAACGTGATTGTTACAATTCACAGCTAATGAAGCTTTAAGCACGCGTCAGCAATTACTATATAATTTTTTAGGAGGCACACGAGTGGGAATCACTTGGAGGTGCCTAAAAAATTATATAGTCATTGCGATAGGAAGGGCAAACTCTTTTAAAAGCTATGAATTGTAACACGTAATCCATAAGTTAAGGTGATTATATGATTAAGGAAAAAAGATTATTAAAAAAATATACACAAGAAAAGATGTCGGAACTTCTCGGAATTAGTTTAAGACAATATGTTAGAATAGACAATGAACAAGATTTACCGCGTAGAGATGTTTTGAGAAATTTAATCAATGAATTAGATTTAACAAATGAAGAAATTGGAAAATATATACGAAAAATGACAGAAGATATAGCCTAAAATAGCTTATTTTCTGTCATTTATTTTTTCTGTTCAGCCTTGGATTTTCTTTGTCTTGCTTAATGTGATTAATTATAAAAATTTTTACTAATATCCCGGTTTCTTTAATAATTTGAACATATTCTTCTTATACTCTTCAACTCCTGGTTGATTAAATGGATTTACACCCAATATCATACCAGACATCGCACATGCTTTTTCAAAGAAATAAATTAGTTCACCAATGTTTACTTCATCTAATTTTTCCATTGAAATAACAATATTAGGAACATCTCCAGATACATGTGCCTTTATGGTTCCTTCCATTGCTTTTTTATTTACATAGTCTAGACCTTTTCCTGCTAAATAATTTAGTCCATCTAAATTATCATCATCAGCATTTATTGTTATATCTGTGTTTGGCTCCTTTATTTCTAATACTGTTTCAAATAGGTTTCTTCTACCTTCTTGAATATATTGACCCATAGAATGTAAATCTGTTGTGAAATCAACACCTGCTGGGAATATCCCCTTTTGCTCTTTTCCTTCACTTTCTCCATATAGTTGTTTCCACCACTCTGTAAAATAGTGCATTTTAGGCTCATAGTTTACAAGTATTTCTGTATTTTTATATAATTTATATAAAATATTTCTTACAACTGCATATTGGTAACATTTATTGTATTTTAAATCTGAGTCATTGTATCTTTCTTGTCCAATTTTAGCACCTTCCATAAGTTTATCAATATCTATGCCTGCAACTGCTATAGGAAGTAAACCTACTGCTGTAAGTACAGAATATCTTCCACCAACATTATCAGGAACTACAAAAGTTTCATACCCTTCATTATCTGCTAATGTTTTTAAAGCACCTTTTTGTTTATCAGTTGTAGCATAAATTCTACTACGTGCTTCATCTATTCCATATTTATTTTCTAAAATCTCTCTAAAAATTCGGAAAGCTATAGCAGGTTCTGTTGTTGTACCAGATTTTGATATAACATTAATAGAGAAATCTTTATCACCTATATATGATATTAAATCATTAATATAATTAGGACTTAAATTATTTCCAACATATAATATTTGTGGAAATTTTCTTTGTTTATTTGGTAACATATTGTAAAAAGTACTTGTTAAAGCTTCTATTATTGCTCTTGCTCCTAAATAAGAGCCACCTATTCCTATTACAACTAAAATATCAGATTCTTTTTTTATTTTTTTAGCAGCCTTTTTTATCCTACTAAATTCATCTTTATCATAATTTGTAGGTAACTCTAACCACCCTACAAAATCCTTTTCATCATTTGCTCTTCTATGCAAATCTTTGTGTATGTTTTCAACTTGTTGCTTATATTCTAAAATACTTTTTTGTGTAATTCCTGTATGTTTTAAATTTAAATCAATTCCTGCCATAAAAAAATCATTCCTTTCTTTTAATTTAATGTTACAATTTGATTATATTATATATAAAAAAATACATATTCAATATTTTTTTATAAAATCAATACCATCTATACAATAATTATAAATAATATAATGGGCGTCCCTTTGGTATTTTTTAAAAAATCCCAACAATTTCACCATTTTTGCTTATATCAATTTTTTCTGCTGCTGGCACTTTTGGAAGTCCTGGCATTGTCATTATTTTTCCTGCAAGTACAACAATAAATCCTGCTCCTGCTTTTAGCTCTACATCTCTTACAGTTATATTGTATTTTTCTTTACATTCAAGATTTTTTGGATCATCTGAAAATGAGTATTGTGTTTTTGCTATACATATTGGTAATTTTCCATACCCTAATTTTTCTATTTTTTGTATTTCTTCCAAAGCTTGTTTTGTGTAATCTACATCTTCTGCTCCATATATTTTTGTTGCTACTTTTTTTATTTTTGTTTTTATATCATCTTCTAATTCATACATATACTTAAAATTTTCTTCTTTTTTTACTAATTCCACTAGTTTATTTGCTATATCAATCGCACCTTCTCCACCTTTCGCCCATCCTTCTACTAAGCTTAGTGAAATTCCTTTTTCTTCTAGCTTGTCTTTAAGAATTTGTATCTCTTTGTCAGAATCTTGTGTATAGTGGTTTATAGCAACTATTACATTTAATCCAAATTTATCTTTTATGTTGTCTATGTGCCTATATAAATTGTCTATTCCCTTTTCTAGCCCATCTATATTTTCTTCTAATATTTTATCTTTTTCTATTCCACCATGATATTTTATTGCTTTCATTGTTGCAACTATAACAACTGCATCTGGTTTCAATCCTGTTTTTCTACATTTTATATCTAAGAATTTTTCTGCCCCTAAGTCAGCGCCAAACCCTGCTTCTGTTACTACATAATCTCCCAATTTTAAAGCTAATTTAGTAGCTCTTATACTATTACAACCATGTGCTATATTTGCAAATGGTCCTCCATGGACTATTGTTGGTGTATGTTCTAAAGTCTGAACTAAATTTGGTTTTATTGCATCCTTTAAAAGTACAGCCATTGCACCTTCAGCCTTTAAATCTTTTGCATAAATTGGCTTTTCTTCTTTATTATATCCAATAACAATATTTCCTAGTTTATCTTTTAAATCTTCTATATCTTCTGCCAAACACACAATTGCCATTATTTCAGATGCAACTGAAATATCAAATTTATCATTTCTTGGCACTATTTTACTTTCTCCAGAAAGTCCTGTTTGTACTTGTCTTAATTGGCGATCATTTAAATCCATACATCTTTTCCAAATTACTCTTTTAAAACCTAAATCATTACCAAAATAAATATGGTTATCAATCATTGCTGAAAGCAAATTGTTTGCAGCTGTAATTGCATGTATATCTCCTGTAAAATGTAAATTGATATCTTCCATTGGAGCAATTTGAACTTTTCCACCACCTGTAGCGCCACCTTTTATTCCAAAAACAGGTCCTAGTGATGGTTCTCTTAAGGCTAAAACAGCTTTTTTACCAATTTTTCTTAATCCATCTGCTATAGAAATAGAAATTGTTGTTTTTCCTTCACCTAAAGGAGTAGGACTTATTGCAGTTACTAATATTAATTTCCCATTTTCATTTTTTTCTACTTTTTTGTAAATTTCATCTGATATTTTAGCTTTATATTTTCCATATTGTTCAATATCATCTTCTTGTATTCCTATCTTTTTTGCAATATCTACTATTTTATCTAATTTTGTATTTCTTGCTATTTCTATATCTGTCATTACTAATATCATTCCTTTCTCAATTTGCCAATTTTTCAAATAACTGTTATATAAATAGGCCTACAATTATTCCAATTAAAGCACCCACAAAAACTTGAACAGGAGTATGTCCCAAGACTTCTACCAATTTTTCAGAAACTTGTATCCCAGTTAAACCTGGAGTTTCTACTAATTTATTTAATAATGCTGCTTGTTTACCTGCAGCTCTCCTTACTCCACATGCATCATACATAACAACAAAAGCAAATATAAAAGATAACGCAAAAACAGCACTATTTATGCCTTCATATTTACCTATTAATGTTGCTAAACCAGTTACAACAGCTGAATGAGAACTTGGCATTCCACCTGCTCCCATTAATCTTTTAAAATTAAATTTCTTTGTTTTAAATAAATCATAAATTAGTTTAAATAATTGTATTCCAAACCACAAAAAAAATGGTACATATATATATTTGTTTTGAACAAATTCCATGAAATAATCCATTTTAAATTTCATTCCTTCCTCGCTTCACTCTAAGGCGTACATATAGTTTCTCAGCCACAAATAACGTCGTTAAAATTCTAATCATTTTCAACCTTAATTTCAAAATCCTCTTCTTGCATTTTGCCATCTTTGTTTACCAAAATAGTAATCTTTCTTTCTGCTTCTTCCAATATTTTATTACACTCTTTTGAAATATTAATTCCTTCTTCAAATTTCGAAACAGATTCATCTAGATTCAGTTTACCACTTTCTAGCTCACCAACTATTTTTTCTAATTCTTCCATTTGCTCTTCAAAGCTTTTTTTCATTTTATTAATCATCCCTTCTCAAATTATATTTTTACAGCTCAGTAACACTATATTTAAACTAATTTAATTTTCGTGCAACGCGTCTATAATTGCACTTACCGTACCATCAACCAATTTAATGTTTATTAGATCTCCTTTTTCTAATTCTTTTTTACTTTTTACTATTTTTCCATTTTTCTCAGTTATAGAGTACCCTCTACACAGTGTTTTCAATGGACTATATGCATCTAATTTTGCTACCAAATTTAAAAAACTGGCCTTTTCTTTTTCGTTCTTTGTTTGTATTAAGTTTTCCATTTGTTTTATGTATGTATCTAATTTTATATAGTTTTCATTTATCTTTCGAGTTGGTTCTTTAAAAACAGAACTTGATAAGCATTTATCGTATCTAAGTTTCATAAATTCTACTTTTTTTATTAAGGCTCTTCTTAATCTTTCTTGATATTCAAAAATTCTTTTTTGTACTTCATATACATCTGCTACAGCAAGCTCAGCTGCTGCTGAAGGTGTTGGTGCTCTTAAATCTGCAACAAAATCCGCTATAGTAAAATCTGTTTCGTGGCCTACTGCTGATATTATAGGTATTTCTGAGTTATATATACTATGTGCAACTATTTCCTCATTAAATGGCCACAAATCTTCTAAAGAACCTCCGCCTCGAGCTAAAATTAATACGTCTGCTAATTTATTTTTGTTCATATATTCTATGCCTTCTACAATTTTTTCTGCAGCACCTTCTCCCTGTACTGGTACAGGAAACAGCCTAATATATACATTAGGATTTCTTCTTGTAGACACATTAATAATATCTCTTATAACTGCACCTGTTCCGCGATGTTAAAACTCCTATTATTTTTGGCATAATAGGAATTTTTATTTTATGCTCTTCATCAAATAAACCTTGATCCTCTAATTTATTTTTTAAATTTTGAAATTTAGCATATAAATCTCCTAATCCGTCCTCTTCCATTGCTTTTACATAAATTTGATAAACACCATCTCTTTCAAAAACTGAAACTCCACCGATTAGGATAACTTTCATTCCATCTTTAGGCATAAATTTTAGATTTAAAGCATAGGATTTAAACATTATACACTTTATTAAGGAGTTTTCATCTTTTAATGTAAAGTACATATGTCCTGTATAGTGATTTTTAAAATTAGATATTTCACCTTTTACAAGAATATTATTTAAATATTCGTCATCAGCTATTTTATCTTTTATATATTTATTTAAATCTGATACTGTTATTGCCATTTCCGCATAATTCATATTTGTAAACGACCCTTTCATTTACTAACTTTTATTTACAATACTTGCTAATATCCCATTAACAAAGTTTTTTGTTGAATCCTCTCCGTATTTCTTAGCCAATTCCACTGCTTCATTTATAACTACTTTAAATGGTATATCTTTATATTTAATTTCGTAAATTGCCAATTTTAAGATAGCTAAATCAATTTTAGAAATTCTTTCTAATTTCCATTCTGCCTTTAAATTTTTTTCTATATTTTTAAGTATTTCATCTTTGTTCTTTTCAATTCCTAAAACAGCATCTTTTATATAATCTTGTGCATCGTTATCAGTTATATTGTTACTTTCTAGATATAACTCTATTTGTTCTTGTATGCTTTCACCTTTTCTTATTTCTAAGCTATATATTAATTTAAAAGCTTGTTCTCTTATAGCTGATCTGTTCATTTAAATTACATTCCTTTCTCAAAAGCTCCTATTTTTCTAATTGCTACATCTTATATTTTTTTACATTTTATCAATAAAACCCTTTAATTTACCTTTAACATCTTCTTTATTTTGTTGCACATAATTTCCGATAATTGCTCCTAAAACTATTACAACTATTGCTAATATTAAGTCATGCAATCTTGTTACTAATATTAAAATTGATATTAAGACTCCAATAATTGCTCCTTTATAATTATTCCAGAATTCTTTAATGTTCATTTTCTACCATTCCTTTCTTTTATAAAAATATCTATTCTGCTATTTCTTTCTTTGGAGCAACTTTTTTTACAGTTATATTTACTTGTTTTACTTCTAAATCTGTAGCACTTTTTATTTTTTCTTTAATCTTGTTTTGAAGATTTGCTGATAAGTCTTTAATTACTGCATCAGAACTTATTATTAAATTAACAAACACATTTACATTATTTTCTTTATCTAATTCAACTCTTGTAGAAATCTCTTCTGCACTTTGAAAATTCACAGCTACTGAATTAACTAAATTCTCTATAGTTTCTTTAGATATCATAAGTCTTCCACTTTCGTTTTCTAAAAGAACTCCTTGTCTTTCTTTTATCTGTTCTTTTGAAGTATTATCAAAAAATATACATTTTATAGAAAGCAATATAAATATTACAGATACTCCTAATACTATTTTACTTGATGTATCTCCTACTAAAATACTTGTTATAATTCCTCCTACTAAGCTCTTATCTAGCCATCCAAATATTAATAAGCATAGTATAACTGACAAAATTAACATTATATTAGAATATATAATTAGTGTGATTTTTTCTAAAATTTTCATTTTTATAATCATTCCTTTCTATTTAGGCATAGTCTTTTATACAATAGGAAAGTGTTACTTTCCTATTGTATAAAAAATCAAAAGTACACATTTTTTGAACTTATTCCTCTTCCTTTTTCAATTCGACTTCTTTTACTTCTTCTTGTACTTTTTCTTCTTTATTCTCTCCTTTGATTATGTCTGTGTTAACACCTTGAACGTGAATATTTACTTCTTCAACTTTTAATCCTGTCATTTCTTCTACTGCCTTTTTTACTCTTTTTTGAATTTCAAAGGCAACATCTGGTATTCTAGAACCATATTCTACTATAATATTTACATCTATTTTTGCTTCATTTCCTTCAACTTCAACTTTTATCCCCTTACTTAAATTCTTCTTTCCACCAAATACTTCTGTTATTCCTCCAGCAAATCTTCCTGCCATTCCAGCAACTCCAGGTACTTCTGATACTGCAACTCCTGCAATTACAGATACAACATCATTTGATATTTGTATTCCTTCATTCTCTGTTTTAATTTCTCCTACAACTTCTAATACTTCACCATTTTCTTTGATTTCTTCGTTCATATAAAATCACTTTCCTTTCTTGTATATCTAAAATGATATACCTAAATTTGTAATAAGTATATCAATTTTTTATATTTTTTACAACTATTTTATATAAATTTTTATATGTTTAGTTACTGGATAATGGTTTTCTGCAAATAAATTTTACAAAAGGTTGATATATAAATATTTCTGAATGTTTCGAATGTGATTGGAGAAGTTATTATCCAGTAGCACCATCTTAACGATTTTTAGTAAAACTATTGAATTTTCACGCATATAATTATATAATCTATCTATTAAAAAGGAGTTAAGGTTGAAAAAAATTAGAATTTTTTCGTTATATCATATTTTATAACGCGGTATACATGATGCGTACTGACGCTGTAGTAATAAAGCTTTAACAGTTTGAGCATTCTAAAAGTTTAATTTTTTTCAACCAGGTTTATGCATTAGAAAGGAATGATGGTAAAAATGCCAAATATCAATAATTTAAAAAAATATAAAAATATACATATGATTGGAATTGGCGGAGTTAGCATGAGTGGTATTGCAGCAATTCTACAAAATTGGGGATTTAATATAACTGGTTCAGATTGTTCAGAATCTGAAATTACAGAAAAACTAAATAAAATGGGAATACAAGTAACTATAGGACATAATATAGATGATGTAAAAAATTCTGATGTAGTCGTTTATTCAGCAGCTATAAAACAAGACGATATTGAAATGTTAGAAGCAAAAAAACAAGGTATTCCTACAATTGAAAGAGCTGATTTCTTAGGTGAACTTACTAGATGTTATAAAGATACAATTTGCGTTTCTGGTACTCATGGAAAAACTACTACAACTTCTATGATATCTCTTTGTTTTATAGAGGCTATGAAATCTCCAAGTATTCAAGTTGGCGCTTTTTTAAAACAATTAAATGGGAATTATTATGTAGGAAACAGTGACCATTTTATTATAGAAGCTTGTGAATATGTTGAAAGCTTTTTAAAGTTCAGTCCCAAAGCCGAGGTTATTTTAAATATAGATAATGACCATTTAGATTATTTTAAAACATTTGAAAATGTAAAAAAAGCTTTTATTAAATACGTAAAATTATTACCAAGTGATGGTATTTTAGTTGCAAATGCTGATGATAAAAATTGTTTAGAGCTAAAAAAATATACAGATTCCAATTTTATTACATATAGTATAAATAATAAAAATGCTAATTTCTATGCTGAAAATATTACATTTAATAATGATGGTTTTGCAAAATTTAATGTATATTACAACAAAGAATTCTTTGATACTTTTGAATTATCTGTTCCAGGAATACATAATGTTTCAAATGCATTAGCTTGTATTTCTTTATGTAATGCTTACAATATAGATAAAAATTATATAAAATCTGCATTATTAAAATTTACCGGAGCACATAGAAGATTTGAATTTAAAGGAAAAATAGATAATAAAGCCAGTGTATATGATGATTATGGACATCATCCAACAGAAATAATAGCAACAGCTAAATCTTTGAAAAACAAAAAATTTAATGAATCTTGGGTTATTTTTCAACCACATACATATAGTAGAACCAAAAACTTGTTAGACGAATTTGCAAATGCATTGTTAAACTTTGATAATATTATTGTTTTAGATATATATGCTGCAAGGGAAAATAATATTTATGGAATTACATCAGAAGATTTAGCAAATAAAATTAAATCTCTAGGAAAAAACGCAAAATATATTTCGGATTTTGAACAATGTGTTTCTTTTGTAAAAAATAATGTAAAAGAAAACGATATAGTATTAACTTTAGGTGCTGGTACAGTAACTAAAATTGGTCCTATGCTAACAAAATAGCAAATAAGAATAAAATAAGCGAAATCAATATACACATATAATACACTTATATGTGTATTTTTGCTTCTAAGTATTTATTTGAAACTCGCAATTTTTCAATTTGTGCTTCGTAAACTTTATGATCTTTATTATTTAAATCCATTTGTTTTTGAATATCTTTTCTTAATTCGTGCATTCTTTTACTTATTAGTTCGGCCAATTCATTTATTTCCATTGCGGTTTCTTTAGAATATTGTTCAAATAGTTTATCAACGTCAGATTTAAATTTGTACATTTCAGTTTTAAATATTTCAACACTTTCTTTAAAGGCATACATTTCGTCTTTGAATGCATACATTTCATCTCTGAATTCATACATTTCGTCTTTGAATGCATACATTTCATCTCTGAATTCATACATCTCATCTTTAAACGCATACATTTCAT
>CAMJYG010000060.1 GCA_946409935.1 uncultured Clostridium sp.
TGTCAGAAATTAAGAAAATTTGCAAATGAACATGAAATTACAAATTATTTTGAAGTTGGAGAAATGGGAATTGAACATGCACTATTACCAGAAAAGGGATTAGTTGTAGCTGGAGATTGTGTAATAGGAGCAGATTCTCATACATGTACATATGGAGCTTTAGGAGCTTTTTCAACAGGAGTAGGCTCAACAGATATGGCATATGGTGTTGCAACAGGTAAGGCATGGTTTAAAGTTCCAGGAGCAATTAAATTTAATATAATAGGAAAGCCTAAAAAATATATAAGTGGAAAAGATGTAATACTTCATATTATAGGAAAAATTGGTGTAGATGGAGCAAGGTATAAATCTATGGAATTTACAGGTAGCGGACTTAAAAATTTAACAATGGATGATAGATTTACAATGGCTAATATGGCAATTGAAGCAGGTGCAAAAAATAGTATATTTGAGGTAGATGAAAAAACAATTGAATATATGAAAGAGCATAGTAAAAAAAGTTATGAAATATTTAGTAGTGATGAAGATGCAAAATATGAACAAGTAATAGAAATTGATTTAAGTAAAATCGACTATACTGTTGCATTTCCACATTCTCCAGGAAATGCTAAGACAAAGGAAAAATGGGGAGATATAAAAATTGACCAAGTTGTAATAGGATCTTGTACAAATGGAAGATTTGACGATATAAAAGCAGCAGCAGAGATACTAAAAGGAAGAAAGATAAAAAAAGGAATTAGAGTTATAGTATTTCCCGCGACTCAGAAGATATATTTAGATTGTATAAAAGCAGGATATATTTCAGATTTAATTGAAGCAGGGTGTGTTGTAAGTACGCCAACATGTGGACCTTGCTTAGGAGGACATCTTGGAATACTTGCTAAAGATGAAGTGTGTGTTTCTACAACAAATAGAAATTTTATTGGTAGAATGGGAGATATATCAAGTAAAATATATTTAGCATCTCCACAAGTGGCTGCTGCAAGTGCAATAGCTGGAAAGCTTGTAACGCCAGAAGATATGAATAGTAACGTTAGATAAAGAAAGGAATGATTTTAGAATGAAAGTAATTGGTAAATGTATAAAATATGGTAATAATATAGATACAGATGTTATAATACCTGCAAGATATTTAAATACATCTGATCATAATGAGCTTGCAAAACATTGCATGGAAGATATAGATAAGGATTTTAGCCAAAAAGCTAAGAATGCAAATATTATTGTGGCAGGTAGTAACTTTGGATGTGGTTCTTCTAGAGAACATGCACCTGTTGCAATAAAAGCAAGTAAAATTGAATGCGTTATTGCTAAAAGTTTTGCTAGAATTTTCTTTAGAAATTCAATTAATATAGGTCTACCTATTTTGGAATGTAAAGAAGCTGATAAAATAGAAGAAAATGATGAACTTGATATTGATTTTGATAATGGAATTATATTTAATAAAACAAAGAATGAAGAATATAAAGTTTCTGGCTTCCCAGAGTTTATGCAAAATATTATTAGAGCAGGTGGTTTGATGAAAATGATGTAATTTGAAAAATAATTGGCACCAAAAGAAAGGAGTGTTTTTAATTATGGATTATAAAATAGCCATTATTAAGGGAGATGGAATCGGCCCAGAAATAGTAGATTCCGCTGTGAAGGTTTTAGAAAAAGTATCGGAAAAATACAATCATAAGTTAACAACTGAAGAGGTTTATATGGGTGGAATTGCTATTGATAAATTTGGTGAACCTCTTCCAGATAGTGAATTAGAGAAATGTTTGAATTCAGACAGTATCTTATTAGGGGCTGTAGGAGGTCCTAAGTGGGATAATGTAGAGTCTTCAAAAAGACCAGAAAAGGGATTACTAAAATTAAGAAAAGCATTAGAAGTGTATGCAAATTTAAGACCTGCAAAAATAATTCCTGTTTTGGAAGGTGCATCACCATTAAAAACAGAAAAAATTAAAGATGGTGTAGACATAATGATAGTTAGAGAGTTAACAGGAGGAATTTACTTTGGGGAAAGAGGAAGAACAGATAATGATGCTTTTGATATTGAAAAATATACTATAGAAGAAATAAGAAGAATTGTTAAAAAAGGTTTTGAAATGGCTGAAATAAGGAAGAAAAAGCTAACTTCAGTTGATAAAGCAAACGTATTAGAAACATCAAGATTATGGAGAAAAATAGTTGAAGAAGAAAAACAAGGTTATCCAGATGTTGAAGTTAATTATATGTATGTTGACAATATGGCAATGCAACTAGTTTCAAATCCAAGTAGTTTTGATGTTGTAGTAACATCTAATATGTTTGGCGATATATTGTCAGATTTACTAGCAGCAGTTTGTGGCTCTATCGGAATACTAGCTTCAGCAAGTATAGGGAAAACAACAAGAGGATTATATGAACCAATTCATGGTAGTGCTCCAGATATAGCTGGAAAAGGTATTGCTAATCCAATTGCGACTATTCAGTCTGTTGCAATGATGTTAGAGATATCATTTGGTTTGAAGAAAGAATCAAAAGAGATTGAAGAGGCAATAAATAAAGTGCTAGAAAAAGGATATAGAACACCAGATTTATATGAGGATGGAAAAAATCAAATAAAAGTAGGTACAAAAGAAATAACAGAAAAGATTTTAGAGGAAATATAGAAAAGAGGAATGTAACTTGAAGAATTTTGATAAATATAAAAGATTATATGACTGGAAAAAACCTAAAAATAGAACATGGATGGATAATGAAATAAAAAAAGCTCCAATATGGTGTAGTGTAGATTTAAGAGATGGAAACCAGGCGCTTCCAAATCCTATGACATTGGAAGAAAAAATAGAGTTTTTTGATTACTTAGTAAAAATAGGATTTAAAGAAATTGAAATAGGTTTTCCTGCAGCATCTGAAACAGAATATAATTTTACAAGATATTTAATTGAAAATAATAAAATACCAGAAGATGTAAAAATACAGGTTTTAACTCAGTCGAGAGAAGAGATTATAGATAAAACCTTTAAAGCTCTAAAAGGAGCTAAAAATGCAATTGTTCATTTATATAATTCAACATCAAAGATACAAAGAGATGTTGTATTTAGAAAAACAAAAGAAGATATAAAGAAAATTGCAACAGATGGTGCTGAGTTAATGAATAAATATATTGAAAAATATCCAGAGACTAATTGGTTTTTTGAATACTCTCCAGAAAGCTTTAGTACGACAGAAGTTGATTATGCAGTTGAAGTTATAAATAGTGTATTAGATATTTGGGAAGGTCATATAAAAACAAAGCCAATTATTAATTTACCAGCTACAATAGAATGTGCAATGCCAAATGTTTTTGCCGACCAAGTAGAATATGTAGCAGAAAATCTAAATGATAGAGATAATGTTATTATTAGTATACATTCACATAATGATAGAGGAACAGGGGTTGCAACTAGTGAGATGTCTCTTTTAGCTGGTGCAGATAGAATCGAAGGTGCTTTATTTGGTAATGGAGAAAGAACAGGTAATGCAGATGTTTTAAATATAGCCATGAACATGTTTGTATTAGGTGTTGACCCAGAACTTGATTTCTCAAAAATAAATGAGGCAAAGGAAATGTATGAAAAATGTACAAAAATGAAAGTTGGTCCTCGTCATCCTTATGCTGGAGAATTTGTTTTTACTGCATTTTCAGGTTCACATCAAGATGCAATTTCTAAAGGATTAAAATCAATAAAAGAAGAAAGAAAACAATATTGGGAAGTTCCATATTTACCAATTAATCCAGCAGATGTAAATAGACAATATGAGCCAATTATTAGAATTAATAGTCAATCTGGAAAAGGTGGAGTAGCATTTATTTTAGAAAATGAATTTGGATATGACCTTCCACAAAAAATGAGAAAAAGTGTTGGATATTTTATAAAAAATGTATCTGATAAATTACATAGAGAATTAACTAATGATGAGATTTATAAATCATTTGTTGACGAATATGAAAATAGTGACAAATATATTAAGGTGATTTCTTATAGTATTGAAAATATAGAAAATGAAACAAAAATAAAGTTAAAATTAAACATTAAAGGTGAATTGGTTGAAAAGAGTGCTGTAGGAAATGGACCAATAGATGCAACAATTAATATCTTAAAAGGTTTAGGATATGATTTTGAATTTATTGATTATATTCAACAATCTTCAAAAAATGATAATGAAAAATCAGATGCTATTACATATATAAATATAGTTCAAAATGAAAATGAAATTTGGGCTGTTGGAAAAGATAAAGATGTTCTAAAATCTAGCTTGTTAGGTATAATAAGTGCAGTTAATAAGATAAACATTTAAGCAAAACTTATTGTATTTTAGCCATAACTCATTATAGATTATAAGAATTTTTTAAAAATGCACGTTCAAGATGAGACTACGTAAGGAATTTACATAAATTTTATGGTGTACTTCCACAGGTTTATAGGTAGATCCTTTTAAAAACCTAAATTTATAAAAAAGGAGAGTGCAAGAAATTTTATTCTTGCCAAATTAAAAATGTTAAATATAAAAATTGAAAAAACTAAAAATCCAAAGAAAAAACCAGGAGAAAATGATGAAATTATATTTGGAAGTATTTTTACAGACCATATGTTTATTATGGATTATGAAGAAGGTAAGGGTTGGATTAACCCTAGAATAGAAGAATATAAGAATTTAAGTATTTCTCCAGCAGCTATGGTATTTCATTATGGACAAACAATGTTTGAAGGAATGAAAGCATATAAAACTATTGATGGAAGAACTGTTTTATTTAGACCTAATAAAAATATAGAAAGAGCAAATAATTCAAATAAAAGATTATGTATTCCAGAAATTCCAGAAGAAGATTTTTTACAAGCAGTTAAAGCAGTTGTAAAAGTAGATGAAGACTGGATACCAACGAAAAAAGGTTCATCATTATATATTAGACCGTTTATTATTTCAACAGAAGAATCATTAAATGTTAAACCATCTTCGAAATATAAATTTATGATAATTCTATCACCAGTTGGTGCTTATTATAAAGAAGGTTTAAATCCTGTTAAAATCTGGATTGAAGATGATTATGTAAGAGCAGTAAGAGGTGGAATTGGAGAGGCAAAAACAGGTGGAAATTATGCTGCTTCATTATTTTCACAAGAAAAAGCTCATGAGGCAGGTTATTCTCAAGTACTATGGCTTGATGGTGTTGAACATAAATATATAGAAGAAGTTGGAGCAATGAATATATTCTTTAAAATAAGTGGTAAAATAGTTACTCCAATGCTTAATGGTAGCATTCTTCCTGGTGTCACAAGAAATTCAGTAATAGAAGTGTGCAAAGATTGGGGACTTCCAGTTGAAGAAAGAAGAATATCAGAGGAAGAATTATATAACGCTGCTAAAAATGGTACACTAGAAGAAGTTTTTGGTTCTGGTACTGCAGCTGTTATTTCACCAGTTGGAACATTAAAATTTGGAGATGAAGCATTTGAGATTAACAATGGTTCAATTGGAGAAGTTAGTCAAAAATTATATGATACAATTACAGGAATACAGACTGGAAAAGTAGAAGATAAATTTGGTTGGATAGTTGAGGTATAACAAATCTTATAGATACAATGTTACAATTTACGGCTAATTTTGCATTGCTTCAAGTTAATATAAATATTTTTATCAAAAAATATTATATATTAACTTGAAGCTGTTGTGATTTACAATAGGTCGTGAATTGCAATTTTTGTATCATATGAAAGGAAAATATAAATTTATGAAATTTTTTGATAATCATGCTCATTTAGATGATGAAAAATTTAATGAAGATAGAGAAGAAATAATAAATAAAATAAAGGAAAGTGGAGTTACGAAGTTTATATCTGCAGGTTATAGCTTAGAGGGGTCTAAAAGAGGACTAGAACTTGCAAATAAATATGATTTTATTTATACAACAAGTGGCATTTCTCCAAATGATATTCCACAAACAGAAGATGAATTGTGGATAATGTTAGATAAAATTAAAAAAATTGCCAAAGAAAATTCTAAAGTTTTGGCTATTGGTGAAATTGGTTTAGACTATTATTGGAATCAAGATAATAAAGATTTGCAGAAAAAGGCTTTTATAGAACAAATAAAAATTGCAAATGAATTAAATCTTCCAATTGTAATTCATACCAGAGAAGCGGTAATGGATACAATTGAAATATTAAAAAAATATAATGTTATAAAAAAAGGTGTATTTCATTGTTGCCCTCTAAACAGAGAACTTGTGAAAGAAGCCTTAAAATTAGATTTTTATATCTCTTTTGCAGGTCCTGTAACTTTTAAAAATTCAAAAAATGCAGACGAAATTGTAAATATGATTCCAGAAGATAGAATATTAATTGAGACAGATAGCCCATATCTATCACCAGAACCTTTGAGAGGAAAAAGAAATGATTCTAGTAATGTGAAGTATATAGCACAAAAAATAGCTGATTTTAGAAAAGTGCCATTAGAAAGAATTGCTGAAGTAACGTATAAAAATGCAATAAAAATATATAACTTATAGTTTATAAAAAAGTAATAATTTGGAAGCTTGAACATATAATAATAGTGGGACAACGTTTTTGAAGGAATAGTGAATCAACTTATAAATTATATGAATTTATGAAAGTGCTTATTCCGTAAGAAAAACACATTGGGTACCTTAATTTGACAAATTTAGAAAAAAATAGTATAATAAACTTGTTGCCAAAAGGAGGTAATAATTTATATGAAAAAAGAAGAAAGAGCTTCAAATTCTATAATGAAAATAATATGCATAAGTATTATATTAATATTAATTTCAGGAATAGGAGTTATGGCATTTAATACAGATTTTAAAGATGTAAAAATAATCTTACAAAATGGGTATGAAATGCAAGAAGTAACAGCAAAAACAAAAGTAGCAGATATATTAGAAGAAAAAAACATTATACTAGAAGAAAATCAAAAGACAATACCAGATTTAGAAACAGAAATAAAATCTGGAGATATTATAAAAATTGTAGATAAATCTTATAATGAGGTTCAAATTGCAAAAATATCAGAAGAAGGTGTAAAAACAACTTTAAATGATTTATTAGAGAACTATGCACCTATTACTGAAAAAATAGTAGTAGAACAAGTAACAATACCTTATGAAACAATAACAAAAAATACTACAGCAGCAACATCAAACACTACAAGTAGAGTATTACAACAAGGAAAAGACGGATTAAAAGAATTAACGTATAAAGTAAAATATCAGAAAGATATAGAAATAGAAAAAACATTAATATCAGAAATAGTTGTTCAAGAACCAGTAAATAAAATTGTACAAGTCACACAAATTGTAACTTCAAGAGCAAGTTCTTTACCTAGAACATCTACAGAGGTAGCTTCTGTACCAGAAGGAGCTACAACTTATAAAATAACAGCATATTGTCCATGTAGCAAATGTTGTGGAAAGGCTACTGGAAGGACAGCTTCAGGGACAACAGCAACAGCAGGAAGAACAGTTGCAGCATCAAGCAAATTTGCATTTGGAACTAAATTGAACATAAATGGTCATGTTTATACAGTTGAAGATAGAGGTGGAGCTATAAACGGTAACAAAATAGATATTTTTGTAAATTCTCATTCAGAGGCATTACAATGGGGAGTAAGATATTTACCAGTAAGTGTAGTTGAATAAAAAAATTGCCAAAGGGACGCCCCTTTTGGCAATTTTTTGCCATGGGGACACTCTTTTGAAAAATAAGTAGTGCTAGTGGATGTAACTGAGTCGAAAATTATTTTTTTTAACTAAACGAACAACTTCTCAGATATTTGATTAGGAGGAAGAAATGAAATTAGTATCATGGAATGTAAATGGAATAAGAGCATGTGTTAATAAGGGATTTAAAGATTTTTTTAAGCAAATTGACGCAGATATTTTTTGTATACAAGAAACAAAATGTATGCAAAACCAAATTGAATTAGATTTTGATGGATACAATTCATATTGGAATAGTGCAGAGAAAAAAGGGTATTCTGGAACAGCAGTATTTACAAAAGAAGAACCATTAACTGTAAAATTTGGTATAGGAATAGAAGAACACGATAAAGAAGGAAGAGTAATAACATTAGAATTTGAAAATTTTTTTCTAGTAAATATATATACACCAAATTCTAAAAGAGAACTAGAAAGATTAGATTATAGGCAAGTATGGGAAGATGAGATAAGAAATTATCTTGTACATTTGAATAAAATAAAACCTGTAATTATGTGTGGAGATTTGAATGTAGCACATAAAGAAATAGATTTAAAAAATCCCAAAACAAATAGAGGTAATGCAGGTTTTACAGATGAGGAAAGACAAAAGATGACTGAATTATTAGAAGCAGGGTTTGTAGATTCATATAGATATTTATATCCAGAAAAACAAGATACATATACGTGGTGGTCATATATGGGAAGAGCTAGAGAAAAAAATGTAGGCTGGAGAATTGATTATTTTATAGTTTCTGAAAGTATTAGCAATAAAATAAAACAAGCATTTATTTATCCAGAGATAATGGGAAGTGACCATTGCCCGGTTGGATTAGACATAAAAATTTAGATTTTTAAAAGTTGCCATGGGGGATGTTCATTTATAAAATAAAAATATAAATCATAAATAACATATTTAATTAAACACAGGGGTGTCCCCATGGCAAAAAAATGCCAAAAGTGGCGTCCCTCTGGCAACAAAGGAGACTAACTATTAAAAGTCAAGTCCTTTTTATAAAAAATTTAAAATTGGAAA
>CAMJYG010000061.1 GCA_946409935.1 uncultured Clostridium sp.
CCATTTTCAATGGTTAGCTAAAATTTAGAGAATAAAAAGTGTTTAAGTTCCGGGCGTACTCTTTGTACGTTGATAGCTTTCGCAGCGCAGTTAAACGACGAAATTTGCCAATTATTTTTCAAACTAAACTCACATTCCTTTCACACTAAAAAATAATTACTAGTAACTACAATAATATTATTTACAATATTTTTTATTTTATTTTGACATTTTTTATATTTTTATCACTTTTTTTGTCAAATGTGATATAATTAATAAGACAGTTTTTAATAAATTAGATTATTAAGAATATATTTTAATTATAATTATTTTTTACCCCAAAAATCACAATACAAGAGCAAAGCTCTTTTTATACAATAGAAAAGAATGACCTTCCTATTGTATAAAATACTATTTTATGTAGATGATTGTAACTCAGGAGAGGAAGAAGATTTAAGATGAGTACCAACAATAATCTTTTGAAAAAAAGTGATGAAAAAAAATTTGAAGAAAATCAAGAAATAAAATCACAAATTTTGGAAAAACCTAAAACAGAAACAATTCAAGAAAATCCCAAAATTCAAGAACAAACTTTTGAAGAGAAAACAAATAACATAGATACAGAAACTTCAAATACAATTTCAATATTTAGCTTAATTTTAATTTTCATAATTACATTAATGTTAATAATATTTACTATATTTACAATTTATAATTCTTTAAATACTAATATAATCTCTGGCGTATCAATAAAAAATCTTGATGTATCAAATATGAGTAAATCAGATGCAAAATATATTTTAGATCAATATTTAAGTAATGTATTACCTGAAGAATTAATATTAAAACATGGAGATTTTGAAGCAACAATTTCTCTTTCACAAATTGAAGCATCTTTTGATACCAAAACTGCTTCTAATTCTGCTTATAATGTTGGTAGACAGGGAAATATATTTCAAAATAATTTTTACGTAATTTCTACTTTATTTGGTAAAGTCAATATAGAGCCAAATTTAAATATAAATAAAAAACAATTAACAAAAAATCTTGAAGAAATATCTTCACAATTACCTGATGCTGTCATTCAAAGTAGTTATTACATAGAAGATAATAATTTAATAATTACATCCGGTAAAGAAGGAAATGTTATAGACATTGAAAAAACTATCGATGCAATAAAATCTTCTATTTCTTCACTAGATTGTGTTAAAAATCCTGTTGAAATTATTGTAAAAACTGAAAATCCTAATATTATTGATATAGAAAAAATACATAATGAAATATATAAAAATCCTGTTGATGCTTATTATACTACAAATCCATTTACTGTATTTCCTTCTGAAAATGGTATTGACTTTAATATATCTATAGATGAAGCAAAGTCTATTATAAATGCAGAACAAAAAGAAGAATATACTATTCCTTTAAAAACATTATACCCAAATGTAACTACAAATATGATAGGAACAGAAGCTTTTCCAGACTTACTTTCAGAATATTCTACCCAATACTATGCTAGCAACAGAAATAGAACAACAAATTTAATTTTAGCAGCAAATAAAATTAATGGTACAGTTATAATGCCTGGAGAAATCTTTTCATATAATAAGGTTGTAGGTGCAAGAACTATAGCCGCAGGCTATAAAGAAGCTCCAATTTATGTTCAAGGTAAAGTGGTGGATGGCTTAGGTGGTGGAATTTGCCAGATAACTTCTACATTGTACAATGCTGTAGTTTATGCAAATTTAGAAGTAACTCAAAGATCAAATCATCAATTTGTACCTTCCTATGTAACAGCAAGTAGAGATGCAACCGTAGTATACGGTGCACTTGATTTTCAATTTAAAAACAACAGAAATTATCCTATAAAAATAGTTTGTTCTGTTTCTGGAGGTATAGCAAATTTCAAAATATTTGGACTAAAACAAGAAGATGATTATGAAGTAGAAATATCATCTTACGAAACTGGAAGAAGCTCTACATCAATATATTCAGAAGCATATAAAATACTAAAAAAAGATGGAAAAGTAATTGGTAAAGAATTACTTTCTAAAGATACTTACAAAAGACATTAGATATTTTTCTACCACATGTGTATATTGAAATCCTAATTTAGTTGCTACCCAGCCCTAATTTTTAGCTGTACTGCTTAACCGTGATTAGTTATAAAATTTTTTAATTCTCCCCATTCTAATTTCTTACAAAATTTTTTTATAACTAATAACTCGCGCGGACTTTTAATTATTCATGGCTGAGTAGTAACCTCATCTCTTCTTATACAATAGGAAAATGATACTTCCCTATTGTATAAGATAAAATTTTTACATTGTTAAAGTTCCATTTGGAGTATTTGTTATCATTAATATATCTTCTTCTCTTCCATTTTCAGCATTTATATAAACTAAAAATTCTCTTTCTTCCACTTTTCCTTTAAATTCATAGCATAAAAGCTCTGTTTTCCATTCTGTTGGAATTATTGCCAATCCTTCACTTTCTATTTGTAAATCCTTGTTTAACGTTTTTTTAGCCTCTTCTTTTGAAATTTTAACATTAGTAACATCTCTTTTTTCAATATGATTATTCAAATACCCTGTTGTTTCTATCCCTAAAACCTCACCATTATCTAATGCTACTTTAACCTTTATTAAATCTGGATAAATTACAACATCCTCTTGTGAATATGCATAATTTATTGTAACTATTCCCCCCTGTTTCAAATAATATGTTTCTTTCATATTCGGAAATCCTTTTTGCCTCAAATATTCTTTTCCTTTTTCATTCGCTTCATCTTGTGATATTATTTCTGAATTTACCTCTCTATTAGAATTCATAGAAACAACATGTCCACCCTTTTGTGAGATAGATACATTTAAATTATTTTCATTATTATCTTTTATAGAAAAATCATATACTGAAATCGTTGCATTTTCAGATAATCCTAAATTTTTTATTTCTTTTATATTTTCTTTTCCAACTAATTCTTCAGCTTTTTGTTTTGCTTGTTCTTCATTAATATCTTCACCTGTTAAACCTCTTTTTTCGCTATTGTTCAAATGTTCTGAAAATGCTCCATCATATATTAATCCATCATATTGATGAAAATTTTCTTCTAAATTACTAAAGCTTTCTTTTGCTATATTATCAACTTGTTGTGCAAATACATTTGTCCCTTTTTTAGTCAATTCACCCCATTCAAATCTTCCATTATTTAAATCATCTAAAAGCTGATTTAATGTATTTTCCAATTCTACACTATATGAATGTAACTGTTTTAAATTGTCTAGATCTTCCTTGCTTAGACCTTCATTATAAATATTTTTTCTTGAGAGAGAATAACTATAATCACTTACCTGATTTAAGAACATTGCAGTTTTTTCCAATTCTTGACTTTCTATTGGTAACCTGGACAAATAAACTTGTGCCAAATTAGCCTCTCTCCATAAATTAGTTAAAGTTTCTGCTCCATGCTCTGGTGTTGAAGATATTAAAGATTTGGCCAGATAATTTTCTACATTCTCTACATAATCTACTAAATCAAAAAATGCCATGTTATAGGAATTTTCTGATGCTTGTCTATATTCTCTTTGTTTTTTATATAAAATAATTCCTAATATTGCTACAATTGTAAGCAATACACATATAACACTTAACATATGTCCTTTTTTTAATCTATTTTTCCAATCAATTAATTTATTCATTACGTATTACTTCCTTTCTCTTTTTTTATATTTTGCAATTTTCAAGCAAAAAATATTCCATTTTTTGAAATTTTATAATTTTTGTGTTAAAATATTAATATAATTTTGAGAAAGGATTTTTGTTTTAAATGAAAAAAATTTTAATTTTTTATGCCTCTTATGGTGGAGGACATCTAAATGCCGCAAAATCAATAAATGAATATATTATAAATAATTACAAAAACATAAATGTTGAATTAATCGACTGTATGAAATATGTAAATAAAACTATTGAAAAAGTAACAACTACTGCATATAGAGAAGCTGCTAAAAAAATGCCTTGGGTATGGGGAAAAATATATGATGATTCTCAAAAAGGACCATTGGCGCATCTTTCTTCTCGTTCTAACAAGATTATGGCTATAAAACTATTAAAACTTTTGCGCGAAAAAAATCCAGATTTAATAATTTCAACACATCCTTTTAGTAGTCAAATGTGTAGTTATTTAAAAAGAAAACAAAAAATTACTGCTAAAATTGCAACAATTATGACAGATTTTGCCCCTCATGACCAATGGCTAGTAGGTAATGATTATACTGACTATTATTTTGTTGCACATGATAAGATGAAAGACTATTTAATTAATAAAAATATTAGTACTTCTAAAATACATGTTACAGGTATACCTTTATCTTCTAGGTTTTTACAAACCTATGATAGAAAAGAAATATCTAAAGAATTTAATTTAGACGAAAATAAAAATAATATTTTATTTTTTGGTGGTGGAGAATTTGGTTTAGGAAAAAATAAAACATTTCAAATTTTTGAAAATTTAATAAAAAATACAACTAATATGCAAATTATAGCTATATCAGGAAAAAATGAGAAAATGAAATCAGAATTTGAAGAAATTGTAAAAAGAAATAATGCACAAAAAAACGTACGAGTTTTAGAATTTACAAATAAAATTCCAGAATTAATGAGTATATCATGTCTTGTAATAACTAAACCTGGAGGAATGACCACAACAGAAAGTTTAGCTTCGAAATTACCAATGATTATTATAAACCCTATTCCTGGTCAAGAAGAAGAAAATGCAGAATTTTTAGAAAGCAAAGGTATAGCTTTATGGATAAAAAAAGATGATAATATTGAAGAAATTTTAAATAATTTATTTTCTAATCCTAAATTATTAGAAAATATGAGAGAAAATACGAAACTACTAGCTCATCCTAATTCAACTCAAAATATATGTGAAATATTATTAAATGTTACAGTTCAGTGACTATTAAAGAACAAATCGGAAAGCTAATAAATTTGTAGTATGCTATTTTATACTATAAATTCTAATTAGCAACAAATTATAAATAGTAATGCTTTCCGTAAATTTGTTCCGCGCGAATTTTTTCGCAAGAAAAAATTCTGTGCAACGCATAGAGCGAAGCTCTATTTATACAATAGGAAAGGGTTACTTTCCTATTGTATAAATAGAAGGCAGATCCTGAGTCTGCCTTTACAATTCTCTTCTACCTTCTAAAGCTTTTGTTAAAGTTATTTCATCTGTATATTCTAAATCTCCACCAACAGGAATTCCATGTGCAATTCTCGTAACTTTTATTCCTAGAGGTTTTATTAATTTAGATAAATACATTGCAGTGGCTTCTCCTTCTACTCTTGGATTTGTAGCTAATATAACTTCTTTTACACTACCATCCATAAGTCTTGCTAGCAATTCTTTTATTTTTATATCATCTGGTCCTATACCATTCATAGGTGAAATGGAACCATGTAAAACATGATACACTCCTTTAAATTCATGAGTTTTTTCCATCGCAATTATATCTCTAACATCTTCAACAACACAAATAACCCCTTCATCTCTTTTGGTATTACTACATATAAAACAAGGATCTGTATCTGAAATATTATAACATTTACTACAATATTTCAAATTCTTTTTTGCATTTAAAATTGAAGAAACAAACTCATTTGTTTCTTCTTCAGAACTATTTAAAATATAAAAAGCTAGTCTTGCCGCAGTTTTATGACCAATACTAGGTAGTTTCTCAAAACTTTCTATCAATTTTTCTATCGATGGTGAATATAATGACATTTTTAATCCAATCCCTTCTAAGTCTAATTAGGGCAAATCCCTTTTTATAAATTATTTGTCACTACATTAATCCCGAAATATTAAACTTTCCAAATTGAGAAGCTTGTGCACTATCAACTTTTCTTAAAGCTTCATTAATTGCTGTTAAAATTAAATCTTCAAGCATTTCAACATCTTCTGGGTCTACTACATCTGGTTTTATTTTTATTTCTTTTATTACTTTCTCTCCAGAAACTTTAACATTTATTGCTCCTCCGCCACTTGAAGCTTCAAACTCTTTTACTGCTAATTCAGCCTGTGATTTTTCCATATCTGCCTGCATCTTTTTTGCCTCTTTCATCAAGCTATTAATATTCATTCCTCCAAAATTTCCCATTCCTCCCGGAAATCCGCCTCTTTTTCCCATTTTAAAATCCTTCCTTTCATTCTATTATATTAAATGGTATATTAGATTCTTTTGCAAAATTTTGTAAACTTTCTTCTTTTGTTATTTGTCTTTGCTGTGTATTATTTGTCAAATATTTTATTTGCATTTCTTTACCACAAGCAATAGATACCAAATTTGATATTTCTCTAATATTTTCTTGTTTTTCTAATACAGTCTTCCCGAAAGATGTCATACCGTTTGGGAATTCAATTCCAACTGTCATATCATTTATTTCTACTGCTTTAGTTCCAATTAAGTTAGTATATAATACAATTTTACCATTTTGCTTTAAATCTTTTATAATCTGTGGCCAATATTCTTCTGATTTATTAGAAAACTTTTTAGTATAACTTTTTTGAGTACTTTGAGTAATATTAGGTGTATTGGCATTAACATCTTTATTGTTTATATTTGATACAGCACTTGGATTATAATTAGCACTAGAAAAACTACTTTGCATTTGTATATTAGAAACTGGAATCACATTACTTTGAGAATTAATTCCATTTCCAGATTTTAAATACTTTTCTATTTTTTCAACTCGTTCTTCTAAACCTTGATTTTTATCTGCTTGTTCATTACATAAATTTATTATTCCTGCTTGAAACATTATAGTTTTTTGAGTTGACCATTTTATGCTATTTTCTAATTCAGATAATTTATAAACTAAATCTATAAGTCTTTCTTTTGTTGTATTTTCTGCGATTTCTTTTATTTGTTTAATTTCGTCTTCACTATATAAATCGACCTTTTGTGATGCCTTATATACCAATATATCTTTAACATATTTTATAATTTCCCATAATAGAGTAATTATATCTTTTCCTTCATTTAATATATTATCTGTACTTTTTAAAGCACCTTCAACGTCATATTTTATAATACTTTGTGTAATTTGATTTATAAAAGTAATTTTGGGAATTCCAACTAAATCTTTTATTTTATCTTCGTCTATTTTATTGTTACCATCTTGAACACATCTTTCTAGAATAGATAAAGCATCTCTCATTGCTCCTTCTGAAAGTGTAGCTATTATATTAAATGCTCCATCTGTTACTTCTATTCCACTTTCTTCACATACTATTTTTAGCCTTTTTATAATATCTTCATTTGAAATTCTTTTAAAATCGAATCGCTGACATCTAGATAATATAGTTGCCGGCAATTTTTGAGGTTCTGTTGTCGCTAATATAAATTTTACATGTTCAGGTGGTTCTTCTAATGTCTTAAGTAATGCATTAAATGCACCTGTTGAAAGCATGTGAACCTCATCTATTATATATACTCTGTATTTTGCCTTTGTTGGAAGAAAATTAACTTCTTCACGAATACTTCTAATATCTTCTACACTATTATTAGAAGCCGCATCCATTTCTACAACATCTGTTAATGAGCCTGAAAGCACTCCTTTGCATATTTCACATTCATTACATGGTTCTCCATCTTTAGGATTTAAACAGTTTATAGCTCTAGCTAAAATTTTTGCACTTGAAGTTTTTCCTGTTCCTCTTCCACCATTAAATAAATATGCATGCCCCACTCTATTTGCAATAATTTGATTTTTTAAAGTCTTTGTAATATGTTCTTGGCCAACCATCTCAGAAAAAGTTGAAGGCCTAAATTTTCGATAAAGAGCTGTGTACCCCATTTTTTTCACATCCTCTTACTATAAAAAATGGCCGATACTCAATCTCTCTATGGAAAGATTCCACATAAAGATATCTACTTATTGCTGCTTCCTTCCGGACCTGACAAGATTCATAGGTCTTTATTGGATCTCTCCATACAAAGATTAAGCTCAAACCATTTGTATTATATAATGAATTTGTATTTTTATCAAGTATTTTTTATTAATTATTAATTCTTTTGAGTTACTAGTTAAAGCTTTTTAATAAAAAATAACGGGCTTTCCTACAGTAGGAA
>CAMJYG010000062.1 GCA_946409935.1 uncultured Clostridium sp.
GCTCGTCGGGCTCATAACCCGAAGGTCGTAAGTTCGAGTCTTACCCCCGCAACCAGAATTATCAAGGGATTCAAAGTTCCTTGATTTTTTTATTTTTAGGCAAAAGCGACGGAAAAGCGACGGAGAGTTAAGACAAAATAAAAATAGAAGTAATTTTGAAATTATAATTACTCCTACTTTACTTTGCTTTATAATTTAAAATGTTATCCATAATATTAGCTGTTTGCTGGAATTCATCATCGAAAAAGTCAGAATAAATTGAATGCGTAATTTGAATTCCCGAATGACCTGCTTTTCTACTAATTATTTGTGCTTGAACTCCCTCTCTTATCATAAGAGAAATACTTGTATGCCTAAGTGCGTGAAATTTTATTTTTCTCAACCCGTATTTTTTAATGATTTTTTCAAATATTTTTGATGGAGTATCTGGGTGCATATCTCCACCAAAGTCTGTTGTAAAAATTCTATTTGAACCTTGCCATTTACTACCGAGTTTAAATTTTAATTGTTCCTGCTGATTTTTAAACTTTTTTAATATATTAAGTGTGGTATTTGAAATATAAATTCTTCTATCACCATTAACGGATTTTGTTTCCTTTTCTCTAATGCCAATACCTCTAATAAACTGAGTTGTTTTATTTATGGTAATGGCATTAGTCTTCCAATCAATATCATTCCAAGTTAAACCGAGTTAATTCTCCGTCTTCTTGCTCCCGTATCTAAAGCAAGGTATATAATTGCATTGTATTTTAAAGGTTCATTTTCTAATGCTTCTTGAAGTTTATGCACTTCATCTATTGAATAAGCAGAGACCTTATTTCTTTCTCGTTTAGGCTTGTTACATTTTATATTAGGGTTAATTTTGATATAATCCCAAATAACTGCCTGATTAAGCATATTATTTATTAAAAGATAATAATGCTGTATTGTAGTATTAGATAGAGTTTTACCTTTAGATGTTTTGTATTCATTAAAAAGGTAATCGTAAAAAAACTCTAATATTTTAACATTTAGGTCACAGAGTTTGATGTGACCTATTTTTGAATTTATAATTTTAACTCTACGTTCGTAATTAACATATGTACTAGAAACTACTTCGTTTTTCTTTTTTGCAAGATATTCAACAGATAAATCTTTTATCGTCATATTGGTCTTAGGCACAAAAGTATGTTCTTTCATTTCCAGCTTTATTTGTTTCTCCCTTAATTCAGCATCTTTTTTACCACCATTAAACGTTTCGTAATATCTTAATCTCTTATTTCCATTATAACCATATGTTACTGTGATTTTATATTTTTTACTTTTTATTATTTCTGTTATTGCCATGTATATGCTCCTATAAATTATTACATTCAATATTTATTTCTTGTTGATGTATCCATTTGTCAATTGCTTCTTTTCTAAATAGTATTCTTCTACCAACATTAAAAAATGGTATTTTTTTATTAGTAACTAATTTTCTAATTGCAGATTGCGAACAGCCTAAATATTCTGCAAGTTCATTTACTTTGAAAGTTTCCATAGTATTATCTCCTTAAAATCATTTTAAAGTTCGCATTTTCCTTATTTTACCTCCATTTGACGCATTTTGCAAACCTTCATATAAATTTGATTAGTTATATATTATTTGAATAATTATTTTTGATTTCTTCAATAAATTTGTAAGTATTAATAATGTATGTTTCCCATATTTCATTGTTCATTACTAATTTATTAGTATTTTTTAATATGGTTTTTGCATTTTGGTATTGTTCATCTAAATATTTTATGTCTAAATTTAATTTATTATAGATATTTTTGATTTTTTTATTTAAAAGTTCTTTAAACTTATTACGTTCTTCAATATTAGGACCAAAGAAGAAATAAATATCAGTAATTTCGTGATGTTTGAACATTCTTATACTCCTTTTTAATAATTCTATATGTTTTGTCATTTTGTATAATTCAGTCTTAGCAATATCTTCATTTATTTTTGAACTGCACCAAAGACAATAATTTATAGCAGGATCAAATATTTTAATGATTTGTTTTTTAAACATTTCATCTAATAATTTTTGATAATAGTCTATGTCTTTTGGAACAGGCATTTCTTCAAAGATTGGGTCTATATAATATAAACCATTTCTATAGTATGCTTTTATTTTTTCACTTTTAGTCCTCTTTATGTATTTTGGAATTTTTTCTTCTGTGGATTTGTTGTTGTGTTCAAGTTTTGATGAAAATAAATTAAAAACTGGCATAGTTATTCTCCTTTCTTGTGTGTCAAGCAATAGAAAGTTCTAAAGCTTGACACAACTATATATTTTTAATATTTAATTAATTTTCATTAATATCATTTTTTTCTATAGGTTTTTCTCTATAAAAATGAATTTCAGTGTGATTGAACATAGGCTTTTCAATAAAATTGTATTTTTCACGAAGTTCTCTATAGAATGATTGCTTACCAATAGGCTTTAATTCATTTAGAGAGCAGAATTCTCTATACATCTTAAATACAAAATCTCTTCGAATTGAATTACCATATATAGTTTCTACAGATACATCTGCAGTTAAAAATGCAATTACAGTATCATTCTCTTTTTTGTAAGCGCTTAATAATTTGTCACTTTCCTCTTGATTAGCAAATTCAAGACTACCCGAATTAACCATTTTAAGATATTTTCTTATGGCCAAATTAGCCAAATAGTCTAAATTCTCTTGAGTCTTAAATTTATCAACATTAAATGTACTTGTTTTAACATCGAATTTATTATCAAATAATAGTAAATTTACTTTACGATAAAATCCGTCTGTTTTATCATCTACAGGTGGTAATTCATTTGCTGTAAATATATGTTTTACATATGTAGTTATATTAGTACTATCTTGAAACTTTACATCACTTTCAAATGTATCTCCGCTAATAGTACTTTTAAATACGGAAGTATCTTTAATACGTTTCTGTGACATTTCTGCTACAATATTTAGTTGTTTAAATTGTATTCCATTTGCACCAAATCGCTGTTCAAAGGTTTTTAAGTCCTTGTGCGAAATGTTTTCATTGCCAATAATAGCATTTATAATATCTACAAGAGTGGATTTACCATTTGAAGCTGTAGGTCCATAAAAAATAATAAATTTTTGTATATTATTTCTTGTTGTCATACTATAACCTATTATTTGAAGCAATGCATCTTCTCTGTCTTGGTTATGGTTTGAAATGTCATCTAAATATTTGTTTACATCTTCATTATCTTCTTTGAAGTCTTCTATATAGTTGACATTAAGTTGGTTTATTGTAAAAATGTCTGGAGTATGTGGTACAAATTTATTATTATTTAAATCCAGCAACCCATTTTTGAAATTTATATAGTCAGTATCTACTTGAAGTTCTATATCTTCGTTGTAAAGAATACCTCTAATATAATAAATAGTACTGTTACAAAGAGATGGTGTTGCTTTTTTATATCTTTTGATAATACAGCTTTTTATAAATTTATCAGTTACTACTGAATATTTAGAACCACTATAACCTACTAATGTATCACTAAATGATTTAAGATGTAGGATATCTATTAGGTTATTACCAAATTTAACATGTAGACTTTCTTTTTCCTCAATAGTAGGTTCCGAACCTGATACAGATATTGTATTGTTTTCAAGTTCAGGTCGTAACTCTGTTTTATAATTTTGAATTGGTGGTTCTACTAATTTGTCTTCTGTTTTTATGACATTATTATTCAAATTTAAAGAATTAGTATTGGTTGTACTAAGAGATGCTTGTCTTAAAATTGGATTTGAAATGCCATTCATTAACATTGAATTGTTGGCACCTACATTAGATGATGATATTTGATTATTTATCTCTTGTGAATTTAAATTGTTATCTTCGGTTTGGTTTAACTTTTTTAAAGTTTCAGGAATTTCAAATCTTGTTCCCATTTTTAATTCTCCTTCCTTTTAGATAACACTAACTAGATAAACTAATAATCATTCATACAAGATTATTTAGTCGACATTTTAATCTTGTGTAAAATATTAATAGACATAGTTGTATCATCTAAAATTTATAATTAGAACAATTTCACTATGTGATTATTAAAACACTATCATAAACAGATAAGTGGTAATATTTAATTTTGCCCTTTACTATATAATATCACCTTGACCTTAATAAGAAGATACTGTTAAAAATTGCAGAGTGAAATTTGTTCCCTTATTATATTAAATCACCTTGACCTTTTTTATTTTGATGTTTTTTTACTGAAAATTTATAAAAATTTTTTAGGAATATAAAAAAACATTGATAAATCAATATTTTGAAGTATTAAAATTTTTTTGAAATTTATAAATAAAAAGTCTATACATTTTTTAAAATCTGTCGTATTTTGTAGCTTTTATTTGATATTAGGGAAAAAAGGGAAGTTTTTATTTGTTCATTTTATACCATTGCTAACGCAATGGTTGGCTTCCAAAGTAACGGTATGCTAATGCATACCTAAAATTGCTACGCAATTTTTACTTTGAAATAAACATTTATTTTTTATATAAAAAATACTAAGAAAGAAAAACATTATAGACTTATTTTAGAAAATAAATAATATTGAATTTAAAAATTACAATAAATCAGTAAAGGAAAAAAGGGAAATTTTATAATAATTGTATAACTAATATAATTTTTAATTCTATAAGTTACAGATATAAAACATAATGGTATATTCAAGAATAATTATTTATATTTTTTTATTAAAACTTTAAATTTAATTATATTTTATTTACAAAAAGTATTTGTTATATATAACTTTAATTAAAATAATAATAGATAAAAGGTTAATATTTGGATATTAAATAAAAAAGAATTTATACTGATTAAATATTGTTGAATTTCTAAATTAAGAAAAATGTGTGAATTCTAGAATTTAAAAAATGTTAGAATATTAGAAAAATTCCCTATTTTCCCTTTTTTAGATTTAATAGTAGAAAATAAAATGTAGTAAAGCTAACCAGTTGAAGTAGAAATTGCGTAAGCAATTTCAGTTATGCATAGCATAACGGTACTTCAATTGAATTGCACTCTGGTGCCGTAGGCAACAGAGTGAGAAAAGTAAAAGAAAAAAATCATAATTTTCCTATTTCTCATTTTAAAATTTAAAATTATGTAAAATATTAGTGGTACTATTTAAGATATAGTATAATTGATTTAAAATCTATTAGTCTATAAATCGTAGACTAGGGGATTTTATGCTTATTTTACAGAGGTAACAGAAAAAATAAATTGAATAGCAGATGAAAAAATCCACCTTTATAAAAATATAGGGTGTTTAATTATATAATGTAAAAGCTCTGAAAGCTTGACATATTCTGAATTCCGAGAGATAATGATGATGAAGTACTTCTAAACAAATGATAATATATTTTATAAAATATCATTGAGGAGATGTTTTAAATGTACATTACAGAGAATGTTATAGAAGAGATTATCAAAAGAATGAAGAAGTTACATTTACATCAAAACGTTATAGATGAACTAAAGAATAATAATCAGTTGAATAGGTCCGAAGCTCCATTAGGTTCATTATATTGGCTAACAGATGAAGAAAAAAATATGGTAGATACATTTGAAAGAGAAAATGATAGTGCAAAGGTTTATCATATTATTAAAACAAATTCTAAATTTTTAGGAACAGTTTATGATTTATTATTTATAAGTAAAGATGGAGAGAATTGGAATATTGAAGAAGAGAATTTAGAAGAAAATCTTGTGTTATCACATACCATAACTAATTTTCCAGAAAGTGGTTTTATAAAAATAAAAAGTGTGAATGGTGGTTTAGTAAGATTATACTAGAAAAGAAAGGAGTGAAAATGGAGAAAACAATTGAAGTAATAAAATTGGTTGCTGACAAATATAGAGATAAAGTAAATGCAATCATTTGTGAAGATGCTCTTATAATTGAATATCTATATGAAATCAATGGAGAAAAAGATACATTCAAATCAATTAAAATAAAAGAAAATAATGGAATATTGTATGCTAATATATATCCAGACGACAAAGACCTAGTGATAACAATAAATGATTTGGAAAAGATATTTCAAGAAATGGAAGAAGAAATTATAAGTAAGAAGAAATCTAAACAAGAAGAAAAATACAAATACTACTTGGAAATGTTTGATAAATTATTTGAAACTGATGCAAAAGAACATATAGATTTTAAAAAAATGAAATTACTAAAATCATTACATCAATATTTTATAGAAGAATTGTACACACCAAGTAAGGAATATAATAGAATTCGAAGAGAATTTATAGAGTATGCTGACAAAATAAGAGAACAATTAACGGATGAGCAAAAAGATTTATATGAAAAAGTGCTAGAGTTATGTAATGAGATGACCGAAGAACAGGATGAGCAAGTTTTCATATTCGGCTGTATAATGGGAAATGAACTTAAACTAGAATTTACTGATTGTAGAGTTTAAAAGAATAATAAATATGTAAAATCACTATGAATAAAATCATAGTGGTTTTTTAGTTTCTATAAAAATAAAAACTCTTTACGCAACTTGAAAAATATGGCAATATTTGTTGAAATAAAAACAAAAAAAGTATATAATAACATTAGCAAATTATATTTATATGGGGGAAATGTTGTGAAAGAAGAAGAGTTAAAAGTATTAGAAGAAAAATTGTGGAAAGCAGCAGATAAAATGAGAGGTGCTGTTCCTGTTTCTAGTTATAAATTTATAATATTAGGTTTAATATTTTTAAAATATATTTCAGACTCATTTGAAGAGAAATATCAAGAATTAGTAAAAGAGGGTTATGGCTTAGAAGAAGATAGAGATGCTTATGAAATGGATCATATATTCTATGTACCTGCTAAGGCAAGATGGGAATACCTAAATGCGCATTCAAAAGATGCTAACATAGGGCAAATTATAGATGAAGCATTAGAAGAAATAGAAAAAGAAAACCCTACATTAAAAGGCGTTTTAATTAAAAATTATAATAGTCCAGATTACAGAAATGTAAATTTAGGAGAACTAATAGATTTATTTACTAATATTAAACTTGGTAGTAAAGAAGCACAGGACAAGGATTTACTAGGTAGAATTTACGAATATTTTTTGGGTGAATTTGCATCTAATGAATTACAAAAAGGCGGGGAATTCTATACACCAGCCTGCCTGGTTAGAACAATGGTTGAAATAATAGAACCATTCCAGGGTAGAGTATATGATCCCGCTTGTGGCAGTCGGTGGTATGTTTGTACAAAGTTTAAAATTTATTCAAAGACATCAAGGCAATATAAATAATTTGAGTATATATGGACAAGAAAAGAACCCAACAACTTGGAAACTTGCTAAGATGAATTTAGCCATTAGAAGCATAGACGGAAATTTAGGTAAATTTGCTGATGATACATTCCATAATGATTTACACAAAGATTTAAAAGCAGATTTTGTATTAGCTAACCCACCTTTCAATATTAGTGACTGGGGACAAGAAAAATTAGT
>CAMJYG010000063.1 GCA_946409935.1 uncultured Clostridium sp.
GTAAATCATTGAACGGTCCCCCCGAGCCATTGCAAAATTTTTATAACTAATCACTTGCGCGGACTTCTAGATATATTGTAACTGAACTGTATCATTTTTTCAAGTAAGTTTAGATTGGTAACCTCTATAATGTATTAATTTTGTATTAATATATTATACAAGCTACTTACCTAAATTCTTACTTGATATTTTTTGCTAAATGTTCAGCCTTAAGATTTTCTTGTTCAGCTTTGGCGTAATTAGTTATAATAACTGCCAAGGCTGAACATTTGGCTTTTTCTTAACCGTTTAAAAGCCCATGCTAAAACAAGCACTGGGCTTTTAACGTTATAGAAAAATCAAAGATTTTCCTATAACATAAAATCTTTCCACAGAAAATTTCGAACGAAATTTTCGCGGACGAACAAAGACGGGGCATATAAGTTTTTCGAAAAGCCAAAAAATTATAAATCATGCCCCTTTTGTTCTTATTATTTTCTTAATCCTAATTTTTCAACTATTTCTCTGTATCTGTTGATATCTTTTTTTGCTAAATAGTTAAGTAAGTTTCTTCTCTTACCTACCATTTTTAAAAGACCTCTTCTTGAATGGTTGTCTTTTTTATGGATTTTTAAGTGTTCTGTTAATTCATTAATTCTTTCTGTTAAAAGAGCTACTTGAACTTCTGGAGAACCAGTGTCGTTTTCTTCTCTTTTATATGTATTAATGACTTCTTGTTTTCTTTCCTTTGTCATAGTTTACACCTCCTAAAATTTATTTTTTTCCTTGAACTGAGCTTAAAACTTAGGTGCTTGCTTTTAGGCTAAGTAAAAGGTATGCCTTTTTTGACATACCTATTGTACTATATTTTGTGATAAAATTCAAGGGGTTTTGTGAAATTTACAACTAATAAAGTGACACTCTGAAACCAGACTCAATGCTAGAACCTCTCCCAGAACGATACGAAGCTGGACAGTCAGAACCGGAACCATTGTAATAACCACCACGCGCAGCACAAGGCTTGTTGGATTGATAGGTGGCATGCTAATTTTTTCTGAATTAAAGTATTAAATATTAAATATAATTACTAATTTTTTTACAATCCGCAACTTTCTATTTTCAAAAGTCTATTGTATTTTGCTATCCTATCAGTTCTACAAGGAGCTCCTGTTTTTATTTGACCTGCATTTACACCAACTGCTATATCTGCAATTGTTGTATCTTCGGTTTCTCCTGATCTATGTGATATAATGGTTCTATATCCATTGTTCTTTGCTATTTGTATTGTATCTAATGTTTCTGTTAATGTTCCTATTTGGTTTGGTTTTATTAATATTGCATTTGCAACTTTTTTGTCAATTCCATTTCTTAATCTTTTTGGATTTGTTACAAACAAATCATCTCCAACAAGTTGAATTTTATTGCCTAATCTTTCAGTTAGCATTTTCCATCCTTCCCAATCTTCTTCAGCCAAACCATCTTCAATTGATGATATAGGATACTTCTCGCATAATTCACTTAGATAATTTATCATTTCTTCTCTGCTTTTAAACATATCTGTTTTCCAAAAATAATATCCATCTTTTCCAATTTTTTTAGCTTCGTCATACATCTCTGTACTTGCAACATCCAATGCGAGCATAATATCTTTTCCTGGTTCATATCCAGCTTTTTTTATTGCCTCTATAATGTTATCTAAAGCTTCCTCTTCACTTTCTAAATCTGGTGCAAATCCTCCTTCATCTCCAACTCCAACACTATATCCTTTTTCCTTTAATACCTTTTTTAAAGTATGATATATTTCTGCTCCTCTTCGTAATCTTTCACTAAATGTTATGTCTCCAATTGGCATTATCATAAATTCTTGTATATTAACATTATTTTCAGAATGTTTTCCTCCATTTAAAATATTCATCATCGGAATAGGTAATTGTGTTGCATTTATTCCACCTATATATTCATAAAACTCTAATCCTAATGAGTTTGCTGCAGCTTTAGCTACTGCTAAAGATACACCAAGTATAGCATTAGCACCTAAATTAGATTTATTAGGAGTATCATCTAAATTTACTAATTCTTGATCTATTAATCTCTGTTCCAACACATTCATTCCCACAATAGCTTTCGCTATTTTTTTGTTTACATTCTCTACAGCTTTTTGAACACCTTTACCCATGTACCTATTTTTCTCTCCATCTCGTAGTTCAACAGCTTCGAAACTTCCTGTTGATGCACCAGATGGTACACAAGCACTACCTACAAATCCATCTTCAGTCATAACCTCAACTTGTATAGTTGGATTTCCCCTTGAATCTAAAATTTCTAGTGCTTGAATTTTTTCGATAGCAACATAGCTTTTCATAATATATACCTCCTTATTTATTTCTTGTATATATTATTAACATCTAGCTTTGCATGTAAACAATTGTGAATAATTTTTTAAATTTGCGTTCAAATCGTTTAGTATTTAACTTTATTATGTATTTATTTTTTCTTTGAATATATGAACAAATCGGAAAGCTAAATAAACTTATAGTATGTTATTTTAAACTATTTGTATAAAAACAATTATTACTATGCAACTTTACTATTTTTTCTTAATTCATTAGCATATTTTAAGCTTATTTCATTTATTTCTCCAGAAGATATTCTTGCAATTTCTTTTATAACTTCATCTTCTTTTAATAGTTTTACTTGTGTTTTTGTCCTTTCATCACATACGTTTTTACTTATAAAATAATTATAATCTGCTACAGCTGCAATATTTGGTAAGTGAGATATACACATAACTTGATGCAAATTCGAAATTTTCTTTAATTTTTTCGCAACAGAATTTGCAGCTTTTCCACTTATTCCAGTATCTATTTCATCAAATACTAATATAGGCATTTTATCACTATCTGCTAATACTTTTTTTATTGCAAGCATTGTTCTAGACATTTCTCCTCCAGATGCTATTTTTGATAATTCTTTTTCATCTTCGCCTTTATTTGTAGCAATAAAAAATGTTACTATATCTTTTCCATTTTTTAAATATTCATTTTCTACATATTGTACTTTAATATTTATTTGAGCATTTTTCATTTCTAAATCTTCTAATTCTTTGTTTATATTTTGGCTTAATTGTTGTGCATTTTGTAATCTTATTTTATGTATTTCATCAGCTAGGACTTTCATTTTTGCTTCAATTTCTTTTTGATTGTTTCTTAATTTATTATTATAATCTTCTAAATTTACAATATGCTCTATTTCACTTTTTATTTTCTCTTTATAATTCAGAATTTCCTGAATTGTATTACCATATTTCCTTTTCAATAAATGTATTAAATCTAATCGTTCTTCTATATAATCTCTATCTTCTTCATTAAATTCCACATCATTCTTAAAATTATTTACATCTCTTGAAAGTTCTTGTAATTCATAATATATTCCTTTTAAATTATTAGATACTTTTTCATATTTTTTATCTATATTTTCTATTTTTTCTAAAGCTCTTATTGCCATACTAATACTATCTATTCCACTTTCTGAGATTAAGTTATCTGCTTCTTGTAAATTTGATGTTATTTTTTCTGAATTCATTATTACTTTTCTTTTTTCTTCTAAATCTTCTTCTTCATTTATTTTTAGATTTGCTTCTTCAATTTCATTTTTCTGATATTGCAATAAATCCAATTTTCTTTGTCTTTCTTTTTCATCTCCATAATTGTTCTTTAATTCTTGTTTTATATTAGAATATTCTTTATATAGCAACTCATATTTAAATTTTATATCTCCAAATTTTTCACCAATAAATCCATCTAAATAGCTTAAATGCAATTTTTCATCAAGTAAATTTTGATTATCATTTTGACCATGTATTTCTATAAATTGATTCATAAAATTTTTTAATTCATTTACAGTTACCATTCTTCCATTTATTTTACATAAATTTTTTCCGTTAAGATTTATCTCTCTTGAAACAATTATATTTCCATCTATTGCATTTTCGTTTTCTGGTTCATACATACATAATTCAACAAAAGATTGATTTTCTCCTTTTCTTATCATATCTTTTGAAAATCTACCCCCAGATATTATTTGAAGTGAATCTATTATGAGTGTTTTTCCTGCTCCTGTTTCTCCTGTTAATACATTTAAACCATTGTTAAAGTCTATACTTAAATCTTCTATAATTCCAATATTTCTTATATGTAATGTAGATATCATTATAATTCCTCCATTTTCGCTTATTTATCTAAAAAAATGTTCGCCTTTATTGTATCTTCATTTTTTAAAATTGTCAATACTTTTGCGAACATTTTTTCATTTTTTTTATAGTTACATATCTTTATTATCTTTATTATCTACAAGTATTTCTATAACTTCACTTATTGGTATTTCTTTATTTTTATCCAAAATTATTACTTGTTTAAATTCATCAACTTTCTTAACATTACCAGTAACTGTTACATATTTTCCACCACTCTTTTTAGTATCTGGTACAAAATATGTTATTGTTACTATAGGTTCCTTAAATATATCTTCTTGTATTTCCTGTAATTTCCAATCTAAAATTGCTTTAACTTCATCATCTATTTCTATTCTTTTATTTGTTACTCTTGCTGTTTCTTTTACTGAATCCTCATATCCTGTTAATGCTGCAAAAGGTGCAAATTGTGCTGCTCTTGCATACATACTCATTCTTTTATGATTTTTAGGTTCATAATGTGGTAAATTTATTATATCGTCATATTTTCCCATTATTCCTTATGACCTCCTATTTGACTATTTCTTGCAATAGCTGTTCCCGCTTCTTGCAAATTCATTCCTTTAATAATAGCATTTTTTCCATATTTCTTTTTTATATTTAATATTGATTTTTGTAATTTTTTCTCCATCTGCTCATCTTGTAAATCCTTATTTCTTTTTTGAAAATCTCCAAATAAATCTAATTGTTCACTTACTTTTTGTAATTTTGCCTCACTTTCATTTATAACATTATTAACTGAAATATTTATTCTTCTTACTAATAAATTCCTATTTATAATTTTTTCGTATAAATTCATTGTTGCTTTCATTATAATTTTAGTAGATGAAGTATGATGTTCTAAATTAATTGTTCCATGTGCGTGTTTTGGTATTTTTCTTCCATAATGGTCTGTAGTAATTTCACCTTCGTAGTATATATTTGAATTTGTTAAATTTTCTATATCATATCCAATAGTTAATACTATTTGATTTGTAACTAAATTTTTATCAACTAAATCTAGCGAAATATTTTCTGTCATTTCTTTTACAATAAGTTTAGTATCTTCATAATTATAAGGACAATGCAATACTTGACCTAAACTTATACTATTTGTTGTTGGTTTATATGATTTTATCTCATCTAATGTAACTGGTTCATAACCGCCAAGCATGGTCAATTAAAAGTTCAGCATTTACACCAAATAATCTATATAATAAATCTTCATTATTTATTGATACTCTTGCAATATCTCCCATAGTAAACATATTATGCTTTTCAAGCTTAGTCGCATATCCCTTTCCAACTCTCCAAAAGTCTGTTAAAGGTTTATGATCCCAAAGTAATTTTCTATATGTTTTCTCATCTAATCCAGCTATTCTTACACCATTTTCATTTGCCTTTGTATGTTTAGCAACAATATCCATTGCTAATTTACACAAATATAGATTTGTTCCCATACCACCAGTAGCTGTAATCCCTGTATTTTTATAAACATCTTGAATTACTTTTGTTATTAACTCGCTTGCACGCATGTTATATATTTTTAAATAATGCGTAACATCTATAAATACTTCGTCTATTGAATATACATATATATCTTCTGCTGAAAACCATTTTAAATAGATGCTATAAATTTTGTTGCTATATTCCATATAATATTTCATTCTTGGTGGTGCTACTATATAAGATAATTCCAAATCAGGATTATTTTTCAATGCTACATCATCATAGCTTGAACCAGTAAATTTTTGATTTGGAGCTTTTAATCTTCTTTCTATATTTGCTTCTTTTACTTTTTGTACCACTTCAAAGAGTCTTGCTCTCCCAGATATTCCATACGATTTAAGAGATGGGCTTACCGCAAGACATATGGTTTTTTCAGTTCTTGAGCTATCTGCAACTACTAGATTTGTAGTTAGCGGATTAAGGCCTCGTTCTTGACACTCTACAGAGGCATAAAAACTTTTTAAATCTATTGCTATATATATTTTTGTATCTTGCATATAAAATTTCTCCTCTAAAAAATATTATATACAGTATAACACAAATTTTGTAATTTGTAAACATTTGTTTGTACTATTTTATAGAAATGTAATTATGATTATATTAGTTACAAATCAGCACCACCCTTTGAAATGGTGGTGCTGATTTGTAACTTAAATTAACCATACTCATTTTTTTATATATCAATATATTTACTTAACCAATTTATAATATCTTCCTCACTCTTAAGAGCATCAACATTAGGATCTGTACTAGCATAAAGTTCTCCTTCTTTAACAATAGCTATAGCTCCACCTTTATAATTGCTAATATCTAATTTAGAGGTTTGAAAAGTTACATCTCCATTGCCACCTCCTGCAGGTGTACTAACAACAAAATATCCATTGACTCTTCATAGTTTGCTACATATGTTCCATTATCATCATAAAATAATGTTGTGCCTGTATATGTATCTCCTACTTCACTTGGTAAACCAGTAACCGGAATTATATATGGCAAAGGAATTATTTCAAAACCTTCAATATATCCTGATAAATACCTATCTCCTCCAATTGCTTCATAATCACCTGGATCTTCTAACATTCTCATATCTCTATAAACAGAATCTTCTCTGTTTAAATATTCATCAATTGTAGTTTCATTTATATTTTTATCTATCCCCAGTTCTCCTCTTGAACCTCCAGTAATCTCCGGTTTTGGCAATTCTTTTATTTTACTTACTTCTGCATTTAATATTTCTGTTTTCGTTGTGTTTTTATTTATCAAGAAAAATACAATACCTGATATAACTAAAATTACAATAATGATACTAGAAATTATTATCATTTTCTTCTTTTTACTCATTAAAATCCCTCCTCCTTTGTGCAACCAAGCTATCATGAGTTATTTTAACTTTTAGACCTTTGGCTTTGCGCCATAAACTTTCGTTTATTTTGCTTTTTTACATATATATTATAATTATAACATTTTTCCATTTTTAGGTCAAATTTAACCAGGAAAAAAAATAATAGTAAGATTTACTTACTACTATGATGGTGGCTTCAAGTGGAATCGAACCACTGACACGGGGATTTTCAGTCCCCTGCTCTACCAACTGA
>CAMJYG010000064.1 GCA_946409935.1 uncultured Clostridium sp.
TTTCATCATCTTTATATCCTGGTAAGTCATCATCCTTTGGAACGTCAACATTATCTTCATCAGAATCTCTATCTTCAATTATATCTTTATTTTCATCTAAGTATTCTGTTATATCTGCTAGGTTTGTTATTTTTTCATTTGTCTTTGCTGTTTCTTTTACTCTACACATAATTGGTACTTCTTTATAATCTAAAACAATATTACCTTGTTCATCTTTTGATATTTTTCCTATTTTAGAATTTTCCAAGTACCTTGTAGTTGCAGTTCTTCCGTCTTCAGATATAGTCCATCCATATTCATTATTAAACTCACCTTTTACAAATTCCAAATATGGTGGCAAATGATCTTTAATTTCGCTAGCATATCCATCTAAATCTGATTCATTATAAACTCTAATCATATATACAACAATATCATTTTTACTAACCTTAACAGGTTCTTTTGTATGTTTATATGTAGCAGTTGTAATCATTTTTCCATTTTCGTCTTTTGTATTTAATTTTGTTGTATCAACTTCTGGTGCTCTTTTATATTTTCCATTTTCTGTTCTTAAATAATCTTTATCCTGTATATTTGTGTCTTTGCCTACAGCAACAATAAATTTTCTTAAGCTTAAGTCAAACGTTTGTAGAATAATATTATCGTAATCTTCATCATCTTCTTTATATATAGGCCACTTATGCTCATTGTCATAGAATTCATTGCTATTTTCTTTTTTCCATTCTTCTGGTGTTGAGTCTCTATCTTCTACCTCTTCTCCATTTTCTCCAGCATCATCTGTTATAGCAGCTTCATTTCTAATTATTTTTCCTGATACATTATCTGAAATAACCTTCATCTTTACAGAAATTTCTCTATAATCAATATCTGACTCTGTTTTTGTTCCATCATTTTCACCAAATGCCTCTATTAAGTTTTCTGTATGTGCTTGTGAATCTGGTACACCATTTATTAATGGATGTAATGCCAAATTAGTAGTTTTTATTGTTTTCATTGTTGAATCTGTATATGACCAACCATTTTCCATATTAAATTCACTAGCTGCTCTTTCTTGTTCTGTTGCTTGTTCATTTTCATCTACAAATATAAATTGTAAACCTTCTGGTATGTCTTCTGTTATTTCCTCTACATAGCCACCTCTCATACCTTCATTATAAACTCTAAATGTATATGTAACAATATCTCCTTTTTTTACAGGAACAGGTTCTTTATTTAAGATATACTTACCTGTTGTAATTAATTTATTGTTTTCATCTAATGTATTTAGCTTACTTACATCTACACTTTCTATTCTTGGTTCAACATTTTTATCATTTACAGCAACTATTCTTTTAATTAATTTAAAGTCTAATGGTATCTCTTTGTTTGGTATAAATACTTTTATTGTCTTATTTTCAGCATCTAAACTAGCTGTTGCTTTTCCTGTACTCTCTGTTATTTCTACATCTGTTGCAACATATTTATTTTGTGATATATCTTTTGAAATTTTTAATGTGATATTTCCAATTATTTTTTCATAATTTTTTGGTGCTTCAATTTCTTCAATAGTAATAATATCATCTGTTTCTATTTGAGTAATATTTATACTATTAATATTTGCAATACCATTTTCTCTTGTAGTAGCTGTTCCTTGTCTTCCATCTGGTAATGTTAGTTTAAATTTTGCTCCTGCTAATTTTTTATCATTATCTTTCTCATCAACTTTTATTAATTGTAAATTATAATTTCCTTCTATTTTTTCATTTGGAACGGTTAATTTTATTGTATTACCTTCTAAAGCAACTTCTACTCCTTCTAATTCATTATTTAATAATTGAATATTATCTGAGATATAATATTTTCCTTCTTCTTCTGATAATACTTTAGTTACTTTTAAAGTCAACTCATTATTTAATAATTTATTATATCCAAGAGGAGCATTTGTTTCTTTAATTTTTAATGTATCTGTTCCTTCAGTTTCTATTTTTATACTTGGAATATTTGTTGTTCCATTTTCATTAGTTTCATATGTGTTTTTTGATCCATTTGGAAATGTTACTTCAAATTCAGCATTTTGTAATCTAACCTGATTGTTATTTTTATCTACTTTAATTATTTCTAAATCATAAATTCCTTCTGCTTTTCTTAATATTAGCTTTTCAAAGTCATCATCATCTTGCTGTCCTTTAAAATAGTTATTTGAATCTGCTAAATCTTTATTTTCATTTTCACTATTTCCTTTATAATTATCCATGTTGCTTTTATTAACATTTGGAGCAACTCCTGGCTGTGAATCTCTATCTCTTCCTACCTGAGTTATTATCTCTTGTGTTTCACCTTTTTCTATTTCTTTAGATATCCATGCAACATTTGTTAATACTTTATCAGATGCTCCAGGTTTTTTTGTAACTTCACATGTAATTACTATTGTTTCAGATGATAATTGATTTCCTGCATATGCTGTAAGATATGTTTGATTATCTGATTTTCTTTTTAATACTAATCTATTAGTTTCTTCATCATAGCTTTCTCTTTCAAAGTTTCCCCTTACAATATTTTTAAATTTCAACCCATCTGGCAATTGGTCTATTACCTGTGTTGCTCTACCATCTTTTTCACCTTCATTATAAATTGTTAAATTATATGTTACAATATCCCCTGTTTTAACTTCTACTGGATCTTTTCTATGTTTATATGTTGCTGTTGTTATTAAAACACCATTTTCTATTGTATTTAATTTTGAGATATCTTCTGAATAAGATGGAATCCTACTATTGGTTCCAGTTAATTCTGTAACATTAACTTTTGTTATATATTTTCTTAAGCTTAAGTCAAATGATTTAGGTTCATCCTTTACCGTTATTGTTATTACATTATTTTGTCCTAGTGATACGGTTACATTCTCTGTATCATTACTTGTAGCATTTGCTATTGAAACATTTGAAATTTTGTAGCTTCCACTTTGTGTATCTTTTTGTTTAGTTATGTTTAATGTAATTGAATCAATTAATTTTTTATATCCATTTGGTGCTTTTGTTTCTTTTATTGTTATGTGGTCTGTTCCTTCTTCTGATATTGGTAAATCTAAAATTTGTGTATTTTGATTACTATCAGTAGTTACATTACTTTTAGTATTATCTGGTAATGTTATTTCAAATTCTGCACCACTTAGTTTTTTAGTATTATTATTTTTATCTACTTTAATTAATTCTAAATCATAACTACCTTCTTCATAATCTATAAAAACTTTTTCAAAATCATCGTCATCTTCTTGTCCCGGTATATAATCTCCGGTTTCATTATCTTTGTAATTTGGTTTATTTCCTTCAGTATAATTTACATTGTCTTTTACAGAATCTCTATCAGCCACTATTCTTTTGTTTTCATCACGATATTCTGTTATGTCTGCTATATTTGTTATTTTTACATTTTCAGGAGCTGTACTTTTAACTCTACACATGATAGGTACTTCTTCATAATCTAAATTATAACCGTTTCCAACTCCATTTACTAATTCTGCTGCTTTTATCTTACTATTTGCTAAACATCTTGTAGTTGCTGTTCTTCCGTCCTCTGAAACAGTCCAATTTTCATTGTTAAAATTATTATTTACATATTCTAAATTTTCTGGTAAATGGTCTTTTATTTCTGCTGCATATCCATCTCTTTCGCCTTCATTATAAACCCTAATCATATATAAAACATAATCGTTTTTCTTTACTTGAACAGGTTGTTTAGTGTGATTATATATAGATGTTGTTATTAATTTATTTGTATTATTATCAAGTGTATTTAAACTATTTGAATTAACAATTGGCTCTCTTATATATAAATCACCATCTTTTAAATACTCGTCTTCACTTATTGTCATATCACTACTTACTGCTATAATAAACTTCCTTAAACTTAAATCAAATGGCTTTGGCTCATCTTTTACTGTGATTTTGATTGTGTTTCCATTAACAGATACTGAAACATTTTCTGCACCACTATTTATAGTATCTACTATTGTTGCATTTAAAATTTTATATTCTCCATTACTTAATTCTTTAGTTACATTTAATGTTATAGAATCGATTAATTTATTGTATCCTGTAGGAGCTTGAGTTTCTTGTATTGTTATTGTATCTGGTTCTTCATCTTGAATTGGAAGACCTGTAATTTGTGCAATTCCACTTGAATTTGTTTCAATAATTCTTGCTTCTGAATCATATGGTGTTGTTACTGTAAACTTAGCACCTTTTAATTTATATGATGTATTGTCTTTATCAACTTTAATTATTTCTAAATCATATATTCCTTCAGCTTTTTTCAAAACTAGTCTTTCAAAATCATCGTCATCTTCTTCGCCTTCAAAATATGCAGATGAATCTGTTGAATCTAAGGTACTGTTTTTGCTATTACCTATATAAGTTGGTAAAGTAATATAATTTTCACTTGGGTAACTAGCAGGTATAGAATCTCTATCTAAGCCTCGTGTATTATAAACTTCTGTTTCCACTTCACCAATTTGTTGTATTGCTTTATTAATCCACGCTATATTAGTTAAAATTTGATCACTTGCTATAGGCTCTGCTGTAACAGTACATTCTATAACAAGCGTTTCTGAATCTAGACTAGAATTTCCAGATGTGAATGGAGATAAATTAGTTTTATTATTTTCTTTTCTAATAAATTTTATAGCATTTGGTACTTCTAAATCTCCATTATCTTCTGCTTTTATATAATTTCCTTCAACAATACTTCTAAATTCTAAGCCAGGTGGTAATTGGTCAACAATTTCTGTTGCTCTTCCATCTGTTTCACCTTCATTATAGATAGTTATATTATATCTAACTATATCCCCTGTTTCAACTTGTATTGCATCTTTTCTATGTTTATATGTTGCTGTTGTTACTAATTCTCCATTTTTTATTGTATTTAATTCTGAGATAAATATGTTTGGTCTTCTTGTATTTGCTTCAGTTAATTCTACCTCATTTACTTTTGTTATATACTTTCTTAAGGCTAAGTCAAATTCTTTAGGTTGTACTGTTAAACTTGCAGTTGCAGTTTCGGGTTTTAACTCAGGAATAACTACTGGTTGCGCTTGTCCATCTTGTGAACTTGCCCATAAAGTTAAAATTTTGCTGTTATAGTTAATTGAAAAATCTAATTCCAAATCTGTTGCACTATTTTTAGGTACTAGTATGTAAAAATCTTCTCCTACTAAATCTTTTATTTCTGTCCCATTTTCATCTTCTTCTATTTGTTTATCTATTGTTTTTTTATCTTTATCTAAAAATGTATAATTATCTATTTTTACATTATTATTTTTTACTATAAAATTTACGACATATGTTGAAGTATTTTGTTCATTTTCTGTTATTTTAATTGGTCCTATTATATAATTATTTCCATTTGCAATATAATTTAGGGTCTCTGTTTCTAATTTAACAGGAGCTCCTATTGTTGAAGTTTCTGAAGCATAATTACTTGCATTAGCTATAGCCTGTTCTATTATATATTTATATAGAATTTCTGCTTGATAGCTTCTTGCTTGACCAGCATCATATTGTGGTTGTAAATTATTTGGAGTATAATCAGCTAAATTTGAATAACTAGTTCCATTAAATGTATACCATAACCAAGAATGATCTTCTTTTTTATTGTATTTTTCAACTTCACTATTATCTACTGTTTCTCCATAATTAGTAAAATACCATAAAGCTGCTTGTTGAACAGCTTTTATATCATTACTTGTTAATGGATATTGTTCAATTAACCCCACATAGTTTGTATATCCATTTGCAGGTTGTTTAGCATAATTTACAATTGTATTTAATATTTGTTCCTTTTGCTCTTCTTCAGATATTCCTGGTAAATATAACATATCCAATGTTGCTAGTAAAGCATTGTATCTGTTAACAGCATTCCCATTTATTGTTATTTGTTGTTCTACTAATTCTCTTAATATTTCATTTTGTGCTTTTATATTATTTCTTTGTGACATCATATTATAAGACCTGTCATAAGTTTGTCTCTTATTAGTATTACTAAAACCTACACCTGCTTTTACACAAAAAATATTTTCTTTTCCATTTGCTTTTAATGAAGCATCATCTGTATCACTTGTATATTCCTGTATATTCCATATTTTAGCAGCAGAACCTCCACCAGTTCCATTAGCAAGAGGATTTTCTATTGAATACCCAATAGTTCCATTTGTTATAGATGGATTATTGACAATATATTCATCTTCATTTTCTGGCATAACCTCATTTATCCCAAGATAAATTTCATCTTCTGCAAATACAGTATTTTTTAAAGACACAATTGCTAAAAACAAAAAAATTGTTGATAACATTATAAATACTTTTTTTATTTTCATAATTAATTCCGTTCCTTTCTAGTATGAAAAATGATTTCCTTATAAGCTATTTTATCATATATTTCAATTGAAAGCAATTATTTTTAATTTCAATAAAATTACATAATTTATTCTTTCTTACGGAAATTAGTATTTTTTGTTGTTTTACATTTATGTTTTTTATATTTCAAATTTGTTACGTGCTAATCTTTTTTTACCCAAAATTCTGTGCGATGCTTAGGGCAAAGCCCCTTTTATACAATATAAAAAAAAACTTTCCTTTGAAAATAAAAAAATTTAATGTTTGCTTTGAGTTACGTAGCTACTTTAGAGTTACAGCTCAATGACAATATATCTAGAAGTTCTCGCAAGTGATTAATATACAAAATATTTTGAGAATTAATCGAATGCGACTGGAATAACTTAAAAATTCTTTCTAATTTTGAAAGGGAATCTCAAAGCTTGTCTTTGAGCGTGCTTTCAAAATTAATTAGAATTTTTTAGTGTTAAATGGAAGGGAGCCGAGATTATTCGAAAAAATATTTTATATATTAATCACTTTAAGCAGGACAGCCCAACTTTAAATTACTGAACTGTAACACCTTAGAAGTTTAATAAGGTTTCTTATTGTACGTAAAAAAGGAAATTGGATTTTTTCCAATTTCCTTTTTCACATTTTTATTATAATACAAATTTTTTAATTAATACAACTCCACCTGCTACTGCCCCTAAAACTACAAATCCTAATGTGAAGTATATTCTTACTTGTCCTGTTGTTATTGATAACA
>CAMJYG010000065.1 GCA_946409935.1 uncultured Clostridium sp.
AAATTACAATTTGGAGGAAAAAATGAGTAAAGAGAATATTAAAGAAGAAGATAATACATATTCTGGAGAAGGAATGTTATATGGTGTTGTAGCTGGCTCTATAATAGGAGCAATAGTTATAGCAATTTCAAATGTAACATATTATCTACCACTCTGCGTTTCAACAGGTATGATTATAGGACTTGCTATTGGATCAAGTATAAAAAAAGACAAAAAGAAAATAAAAAAATGAGGGGTAATAATGAATGATAGAGATTTAGAAAAAATACTAAAGGAATACTTTACAAGAATATCTGCACCAGAATCTACAACAAAAGTTATTGAAAATGCTTTAAGAAATATGAAAGAATAATAGCTTGATATATCCTCTCAAATGCTTGAAAATACTGGAATGTTAATTTGAGTTGCTAAAGTTCCAACTCAAATTGATAGAAAGCAACTGAAAAAAGAGGTATAATTTTAAACAGAAAGGGAGGAAAAAACAATGAATTTAGGAGAAAGATTATTTGAATTAAGAAAAGCAAAAAATTTGACACAAGATGATGTAGCAGAAAAACTAAATGTAACAAGACAAACAGTTTCAAAATGGGAAACGAATCAAAGCACACCAGATTTTGATAAAATAGTTCCACTATGTGAATTATATGAAATATCACCTAATGAATTATTAACTGGAGAAAAACAAGAACAAGAAACAGTTGATAATGAAAATAGTGATGAATTTAATTGGAATGAAGCAAAGAAACATCTTTTTACAAGAGGAAAAGATGATGAAGATAATTATGAAAATATGACTAAAAATCAGATTAAGAGAAAGTCTGCCGAAGTAGTCAGTAGTTCAATTTTAATCTTCTTTATTGCAATAGCCTTTGCAGGAGTAGGAACTACTGTGTGGATGTGGAATCCAGTTGTAGTTGGATGTATCTTTTTGATACTTATAGGATGGGGAGTAACAAGAATTGTAAAGCATTATATGTCAGTTCCTAAATTTGAAAAAACAAAGGAAGAAGAAAAACAAGACAAAATAGTAAAACAAATAAATGATATTATTGGGGGAATTGGAGTTGCTCTATACTTCATTGTAAGTTTTATAACTATGGCTTGGCATATTACTTGGGTAATATTTATAATTATTGGAATGGTGGAGCAAGTTGTTAAACTTATATTTATGCTAAAGGAGGATGATGAAAATGAAGAATAAAGGTTTAATTATCACTTTAATAATTCTACTTTCAATCATAATATTCTTTTTAGTAATATTTCTTGTAATGTATTTAAAAGGTGGAATGAGTTTTAAAAATGGAATATTTAGTATTGGCTCTAAAAGTACAAATATTATCTATGATAAACAATTTGAATTAGAAGATATAAAAGATATAGATATAAAACAAGATGCAGGAGATATTATCATTAAGGAATCAGAAAACGATAGTGTAAAAGTTGTTCTTTATGGTGAAAATGAAGGAGATGCACAGGTTGAATTAAATAATGGAAAACTAACTATAGACAATACACACAATAGAAGGAGTTTTGTTTTCTTTAATTTTGGAGTAACTAAAAATGACATTATAATATATGTTCCTTCTAATTATTCTAATAATGTTAAGATAAATAATGATTATGGAGAATGTAAAATAACAGATTTAGAAAATGCAACAATAAATATAGATTGTGATTGTGGAAATGTTGAAATAGGAAAAATAAAAAATGCAATTATTAAATGTGATTATGGAAATATTGAAATAAAAGAAATTATGAATAAATGCGATATAAAAGCTGATTGTGGTAATATCCAAATAGATACAATATCAATAAAGGAAAACTCTAGTATAAAAGCAGATTTAGGAAATATAGATATTAACAATACTAATGACATATATATAGATGCAGATGTTGATCTTGGAAAAACAAATATAAATAAGAACAATAGAAATGCAAGTGTAACATTAAAAGTAAATTGTGATTGTGGAAATGTAACGATAAATAATTAAGGTGAAGAATATGAAGAAAAGATTATATAAAATAGAACAGGGAAAGAAATTAGATGGTGTATGTGGTGGAATCGCAGAATATTTTGATATTGATCCAACACTTGTAAGATTAGCTTGGATATTATTTACTGCTTGTGCAGGAAGTGGAATATTAGCTTATATTATAGCAGCAATAGTAATGCCAAGAAAATCTGATGTAGTATAAAATAGAATATAGTTAAAATGTAGGAATTTGAAATATGCTAGAGCATTTGGTAATTTATTAAAAAATGCGATTAGTTATAGTTATGATAATACAACGATTACTGTAGATGTAATTGAGTCAGAAAAATATATAGAGATTATATTTAAGAATAGAGGTGTAACTATTCCAGAATATAAATTAGATAAAATTTTTGAACAATTTTATAGGGCAGATGAATCCAGAGGAACAAATAATGGTGGTGCAGGATTAGGACTTGCAATTACTAAAGATATAATAGAATTGCATAATGGAACTATTGAAGCTAAAAGTGAAGATGAAACAATAGAATTTATAATTAAATTAAATAAATTTGGAGGTAATTAAATGAATGAAGATGATATAATAAATAATTTATTCAAAGAATTGTCGGAGCAAAAAGAAATTGAAGCTATTGCTTTAGGTGGATCTCGTGCAGGCAAAGATTATGATGAAAAATCAGACTATGATGTTTACGTATATTGTAATGATATAATAAGTGAAGATGTAAGAAAGAATATATTATCAAAATATTGCTCTTATATGGAACTTGGAAATCATTTTTGGGAATACGAAGATAATTGTATTTTAAAAAATGGTATTGATATAGATTTGATATATAGAAATCTTGATGAGCATATAAAAGAAATTGCTAATGTAGTAGAAAAATATAAAGTATCTAATGGATATTCTACTTGTATGTGGAATAATTTAATAACTTGTAAAATTGTTTATGATAGAAATGAAAAATTATCAGATGCCAAATCAAGATTTAATATGAAATATCCATTAGAACTAAAGAAAAATGTTATTGATAGGAATATGAGATTATTACATAATTCAATGCCTTCATACGATCATCAAATTTTAAAAGCGATAAAAAGAAAAGATAAAGTGAATCTTGGAAATAGAGTAACTGCTTTTATGGATTCGTATTTTGATGTTATTTTTGCTTTAAATGAAGTAACTCATCCTGGAGAAAAAAGATTAGTTCAAAAGTGCAAAGAACAATGTGAGATATTGCCAAATAATTTTGAAAGAAATATAGAGAAATTATTTGAAGATTTATATGTAAATCCCAATATGATAGAGGCAGATATTAGTGAAATTATTAAGGAATTAGAAAGAATAATATAATGTATGGTAAATAGAAACTTTAAAATTAGTTTCTATTTTTTTAAATAAAACTATTGACAATTTTATCACAACTGTATATACTGTATATATACAATAATAAAGAAGGAGAGAAGAATGAATATTATAATAAGTAATTCTAGTAATATTCCTATCTATGAACAGATAAAAGAACAAATAAAAAATAAAATAATATCGAATGAGTTAAAGGCTGGAGATTTATTACCTTCGATAAGAAGTTTAGCAAAAGATTTAAGAATAAGTGTAATTACTACAAAAAATGCTTATGAAGAATTGGAAAGAGAAGGATATGTTGAAACTATACCAGCCAAAGGAACTTATGTATCGAATAAGAATGTAGAACTAATAAGAGAAGAACAATTACAGAAAGTTGAAAACTTAATTGATACAGCAGTTTCTATTGCCAAAATAAGTGATATTTCAAAAAAAGAAATAAAAGATATGATAGATATTATATATGGGGAGGAATAGAGATAATGGAAAATATACTAGAAATCAAAAATTTATGTAAAAAGTACAAAGATTTTGAATTAAAGAATATAAATATTGAACTACCTAAAGGAATGATAATGGGATTGATAGGTGAAAATGGTGCAGGAAAAACTACAACAATAAGAGCGATTCTAAATCTCTTAAATGATACTTCTGGAGAAATAAAGATATTTGGATTAGATAATGAAGAATATGAGAAACAAATAAAAGAAGATATTGGTGTTGTACTTGATGATAGTTTCTTTTCGGAAAATATGAATCCTAAAGATATAAATAAAATAATGAGAAATATATACAAGAATTGGGATGAAAGTGTATATATCAAGTATTTAGATAATTTTAAATTACCATCTAATCAAAACATTAAAGAATATTCTAGTGGTATGAAAATGAAATTAAAATTAGCAGTAGCATTATCTCATAAGGCAAAACTACTGATATTAGATGAGCCAACTTCTGGACTTGATCCGATAGCAAGAAATGAAATATTAGATGTTTTTCAAGAATTTATACAAGATGAAAATAATTCTATATTAGTTTCAAGCCATATTACATCAGATTTAGAACATATTGCAGATTATATCACTTTTATAAGTGATGGAAATATTATTTTTTGCAAAAGCAAAGATGAATTACTTGATAATTATGGAATTGTAAAATGTTCGGAAGAACAATTCAAAGAAATAGATCAGAAAGATTATATAAATTACAAGAAAAGTAAATATGAATATGAATTGTTAATAGAAGATAGAATGGAATTTAAACGAAAATATAATATTCAAATTATAGATAAGCCTAGTATAGAGAATATTATGCTAATTTATATAAAGGGGGATAAATAGATATGAATATATTTAAAGGGTTAATAACTAAAGAACTTGTTTTCTTGAAATCATATAAGAAAAATCTTATATTGTTTGTTATATTAGCAGCAATGTTATGCTTTTTAAATGATAGTATTACATCTTTTATGCCAGTCTATATTCCTTTGATATTGGGAATGATAGCAACGAATAGTTTTGTTTATGATAGTCAAGCAAATTCAGAGAGATATTTGTTATCATTTCCACTAAATAAAAAAGATATAATAAGAACAAAGTATATATATTTTTTATCATTTACAGTTTTAGGTAGCATATTAGGAATTGTATTTGCTATTATTTTGCAAAGCATAAAAGATATTTCTTTATTGAATATAGATGATATTGTATCAACTGGAGCAGGTGCTTTATTTGGAATGATGATATTACAAATGTTCCAAATACCTATTCTTATTAAATTTGGATATGAAAAAGGAAAATTTATTCAGATGATAGCGATTGTGTTAATTATGATGGTTGCATCTATTTTATTAGTAACGCCAATTAAAATAACATCATTATCATTAAATGAAGTTTTGGATATGTTAAAACAGTATGGACTATATATTATTGCAATCGTTACAGTTTTATTTTACTTACTATCTTATAAAATTTCTTATAACCTTTATAAGAAAAAAGAACTTTAATTTGTTATATTCCTACTTTGGTAGGTATATATAGATGTAACTTCTAAATGCTTAATAGTAAAGGAGGAGCAAAGATGAATAGAAAGTTATCTTACAATGGAAAGTCAATCGAAGAAATGACAAAAACGGAATTACAAGAGCAACTTGAAGCAAACAAAAAAAGGTCTATGATCAGAGCAGGAGCTTTTGGTGCGTTCTCATAATATAGTAATTACAGTAAAAAGTAATAACAGTAATGATATAGAAAAATTAAAGAAATTCGATACAATAGGTGGAACATTAGAAATTATATATTCAGATAGTTCACAAGATAAAGAAGATTTAGCAGTTTTTGAATAAAATATTCTAAATAGATTAGTTTGAAATATAACTAATCTTATTTTTTAAAAACATTACCAAACAACTGTTTACAATGTAAGAATAAAGTGATATAATGCAAGTAAAATTTATTTATGGAGGTGGAACATGCAAAGACAAAACATATATATAGCAATAGATTTAAAGAGTTTTTATGCTTCAGTAGAATGTCGTGAAAGAGGTTTAGATCCTTTAACAACTAATTTAGTAGTAGCAGATAGTAGTAGAACAGAAAAGACAATTTGTCTTGCAGTAAGTCCATCTCTAAAGCAATATGGAATACCAGGAAGAGCAAGACTATTTGAGGTAGTACAAAAAGTAAGAGAAGTAAATGCTAATAGAAGATATAATGCACCTGGTCATGTATTAAATGGTAAATCTTATGAAGATAGCGAATTGAAAAAACATCCTGAATATGAGCTAGATTATATTGTAGCACCACCACAAATGAATAAGTACATGAAATATAGTACAGACATATATAATGTATATTTAAAATACTTTTCTCCTGAAGATATATATGTTTATTCAATAGATGAAGTATTTATAGATGTAACTCATTATTTACAAACTTATCAAATGAAAGCAAGTACATTAGCAACAACTGTTATACATGATATATATGAACAAACAGGAATAACTGCAACTTGTGGTGTAGGAACTAATTTATATCTTGCAAAAGTTGCTATGGATATTGTAGCAAAACATGCAAAAGCAAATAAATATGGTGTAAGAATTGCTTGTTTAGATGAAGACATGTATAAAAAGCAATTATGGAATCATAAACCTTTAACTGATTTTTGGAGAGTAGGGAAAGGTATATCAAAAAAACTGGAACAAAATGGTATGCATACTATGGGAGATGTTGCAAGATGTTCTATCAATAATGAGGATAGACTATTTAAGTTATTTGGTATTAATGCAGAATTATTAATAGATCATGCATGGGGAATAGAGCCATGTACAATGGAAAGTATTAAGTCTTATGTTCCAACTACTAATAGTTTAAGTTCAGGTCAAGTATTACATTGTCCTTATGATTATGAAAAGACTAAACTTATTATAAAAGAAATGACAGAATTACTTGTACTTGATTTAGTTGATAAACATGTAGTAACAAATCAAATAGTTTTAGATATAGGTTATGATATAGATAACTTAACTAATAGAAATATTGATTATAAAGGCGAAGTAACAATAGACAGATATGGTAGAAGTGTTCCTAAACATGCTCATGGTACTATTAATTTAGAACATAAAACATCTTCAAATAAAATTATTGGAGAAGCGGTTAT
>CAMJYG010000066.1 GCA_946409935.1 uncultured Clostridium sp.
TGAATTCATCAATAATTTCAAAAGGATATGTGGTTAAACAATCAAGCATATGGTTTGCACCGTTCATGACAAATTCCACGCCTCTTGCTATAGCAACAAACTTTCCAATGATAAGTTTATCACCCATAAATTCATAATGATGGGTAACGTGTTTTTCAAAAGATTCAGGACCATCATCCATATCATCATAGTATGAATAATCGCCTGCGATAATGTTTGGTCTAGTGATTACGCTTTTGATATAACAAAAAGTTTTAAATTGTGAATTTGGATAAATTGGATTAATTTTCTTTTCCATACAACTATTATTTTAGCAAAAAATAAAAGGACTGACACTATTGTATCAATCCTATTTAATTAAGTTGGCCTAAATGGACAGAAATGATACAAATGAACATTTCTCAAAAGGCTGAACATTATTGTTTTTCTTTCCAATATTTGAGATTTGGAAGCATTCCCCTCATATAAGTTCTGGCTTGGTCTTCAGGAAAACCTTGGGCAACCATATGTGGAATACAAGTGTTGATTAAATCATCCATGTTGTCATAGGTAAATTTTTCATCGTGATAACACCATTGGCAGTAATCTTCATTAAATGAACCATCTTTTTCTTTACTCATTAATGAATCTTGTAATGGCATACCACAACATTGGCACACTAATTGTCTCGGAGAGCCAAGTAGAGTATTTATAGATACATCAAACAGCTTAGATAGTAATTTTAATGTTTCGGTGTTTGGTGTGGTATCACCAGTTTCCCATCTTGAAACTGCTTGTCTAGTAACCATTACTTTTTCCGCCAGTTCCTCTTGGGATAAATTATTCTTTGTTCTTAATTCTAATAAAATATCTTTGGTTTCCATTTTCTTTACCTCTACCTATATTTTAGTATCAAATGATTTCCTATCAAGCAACTCGCTGTTGCTAATGAAAGAAAAAAGGATTGACATCGTATCAATCCAATTTAACTAAGTTTGCATGATTTCAGTGTTTTGATACATGTGGAACAAACTTGAACCCTTTGGAACAAATAAAAATTAGTTAAATATTCTTTTTAATAAAACTTTGATATCGTAAAAAGGAATCTTAGTCAGCATATTATTCCTCCTATCAGTCATCAAATTGGGAATAATATGTACCATCTTCGAACATCTGAAGTTGTTCTAGCCACTCTTCTTTACCATCTCTAAGAGTCGCAAAAGCGGTTGCATAACTATTTTCATCAATATAATCCTTTAAGAATAAGAAAGTATAAAATTTCTTCATCGTGGTAATCATCGCGGTCATAAAGGATTTACTAATTCCAAGACATTTTGTTATAAGCCAATAACCGAAAAAATCACTGAAATTCTTATATCCATCAAAGATAGTTCCACAGTAAGAATAGGTAGTTAAATAATAATTAGCGAAAGTATCAACATTATTAATATGTCGATTAATTGTCTTTTTAGCTAATTTTTCTGTTTTTAAAAATTGTTCAAATTCATCGATAATTTTGGTATTTGCTTTGCTTATTTCTTCAACCCAAGCATCATAATCCATTTCTTCTTCTTTAGATTTTAAATCGATTATTTTTTGTTTATTTTTCTCATTCATATTAAATACCAATCACTTCTTTTATATAATCTAGAGTCTGTTCTTCTTTTTTAACATAATAAATTAATAATGCATAAGATGCTTCACTAAAACATATCTTATCTTCTCTTTTTTCTAGAATTTGCATTTTTTCTAATTTTTCATAATCTTTTAAAAACTCTTTTTCTTCTATATTAAAATCTTTTAATTTCTTCAAAAAAGTTTTATACGACTCATCATATGTACCAACAAGAGCGAATAGATATGATTTTGTATTTCTTGGTAAAGATTCAGTAATTGATATTATTGGCATATCTTTATAGTAAGAGCATTTATGCTGCAGCAAAGACATTGTTAAAGTATTACAATATGTGATAAGCATTTCGTAGAAAAGGAAACATTCAAAAAATCCATATGGACGATAATAATTAATCAAACCTTTTATTCTTTGAAATTGATATTTTTTAAAATATAATTCCTTGCCTATTAAGGCATATAAATAAGGAAATTCATCATATAGTGATCTGAATTCTTTATCTTTTTTCGCAAGATTATCTAAATATAAAATAGCAAACCTTAAGGCAACACTAGAATTATCTGGGCAATTTTTAACAAAGTCTCTTAATTCATTAATTTTATTTTGCCCAATATAATAAGCCACTAGATGGAATCTTTCTCCTAAATTATCACCCTGATTTAATTCCATCATTTCCTTAATTATTTGATAAGCCTCTTCGACTTTTTTATTTCTTTCATATCTTTCTAATAAGTCCGTCAGAATAAACATATATGGTCTAGTGTCGTGGTCATAATATAGGTCTTCAATATCATTAAAATTATCTTTGATAATTTGCAAAGCATCTTCTTTTAATTTTAAAAGTGCGTCAAGTTGTTGCTTTTCTGGAAGCAAATCCACTAAACGATGCATAGAGTCAATATCAGTTGGATTTATTTCAAGAATTTCAATTAGGACACGCCTTTTTTCACTTTTAGTTGTGGCTGAATCATATTTAACATATAGATTTTCTAATTTTTCTAGTCTTGCATCATCAAACATATCAAATACCTCTTTATTTAATTCTATAAATTTTAATGGTGCTAAACCACAAAAATTCTTATGAGAATAAAAATCCCTAACCATTAGCGAATTCGTAGTTGCGTTGCTGATTACGCAGTGTGAAATTTCAAAAGGTATTTTTATGATTTTTTTACATAAATAAATACGCATCAAAATTTTATCGTCATGATGTTTTACCAATTAAGGATAAAAAAAGACATCCCGATACTATCAGAATGTCGCATTTAGTTCTTTGGCAGGATTTCAGTGTTTTGATACAAGTGGAACAAACTTGAAACCTTTGGAACAGATAAGTATTAGTCTAAAAATTCTTTTTAATAAATCCTTCAATCTTGTCAAAAGGAATTTTGTCGTGATTTATGCCACCATCATATAAGTCGCAGTGTGTGGCGTCTTCTACTAATAAGAATTCTTTATTATCGCCTTTTAATAATTTATATGCATCTTGCCCGAAATATAGTGAATGCGCTTTTTCACCATGAACAATTAAAACAGCACTTCTAATCTCTGAGGCATAGGTAAATAATCTTGTATTTAATAAAGATGTGCCTGCGGTAATATTCCATCCACCATTGCTATTTAGGCTGCGAGCATGATATCCACGCGGTGTTTTATAGTAGTCGTAATATTGCTTTACAAACCATGGAGAATCAATGGGATCATCAACCACTCCACCACCTAACTTATAATTACCGTTTTTAAAATCTAATGTTCTTTGATTATTTATATCCACTCTTGCTTGATATCTACTTTCTTCATTATTTCCTTCATCATAATAGCCATTGCCAGTCACTCTAGACATATCGTACATAGTAATAGCGACTGTCGCTTTAACTCTTGTATCAATGCATGCGGTTTGAATAGCCATGCCACCCCAACCACAAATACCGATGATAGAGATTTTATCGTGGTCAACATTATTTAAATTAGATAAATAATCAACTGCGGCTTGGAAATCTTCAACGTTGATATCTGGTGAATTCATATATCGTGGTTCCCCACCGCTTTCTCCTGTAAAAGATGGATCAAAGGCAATGGTTAAGAATCCTCTTTTAGCCATCTCTTGAGCGTACAATCCGCTTGATTGTTCCTTAACCGCACCAAAAGGACCAGATACCGCAATTGCGGGAAATTTATCCCCTTGCTTAGGCCAATACATATCCGCGGCAAGTTCAATGCCAAAATGATTTTTAAAGGTTACTTTTTGATGATTGACAGTTTCATCTTTTGGGAAAACTTTATCCCATTCATTAACTAGTTTTAACATTTTATGTTCCTCCATTTATTTATGTTTTGGTAATTCATCAACTTTTAAAGTAGGCTCAGGATTTGGCCAATCTTCTACTGCTTTCTCCGTTCCTGCTTGAATGGCTTTTTCGTAATAAGCTTTCTTAAAATCTATTTGTTTCTTGTAATAATTGAGCTCTTTAATTTGTTTTTTAATGTTTTCTTCTTGTTCTAAGATAAGCAGATATCTTTCCTTTAATGATTCATCACCTTTTAAAGCTAGATCAACATACTCTTTTATCTTTTTAATCGGCATATTTAAGTTCTTTAAACAGTTAAGCATTCTAAGCCACGGAAAATCCTTATCTTCAAATACGCGTATGCCGTTTACTCTTTTTACTAAAGGAAATAATCCTTCTTTATCGTAGTATCTAATCGTATACGCTGAGACGTTAAGCATCTTAGCAATTTCAGATATGGAATAACTCATATTTTTCACCTCACATTTATATTGTAAAAGTTAGAGTTAACTCTAGGTCAAGCACAAAATAAAAAAGACCGAGCAGATTTCTCCAATAGGCACTTCTCTTCTTATTTAACTGTTGGAAATTGTTTTTTGGATACCAACTTTGAACTTGAATGTTAGCTTAGTGCGCTCATTAACAACAACTGAATCAACCATACTTCTAAATACTAACGGACCAAATGTATCAATTAGCGTGCATCATAGGTACTTCAAGTCCTGTCAACAATCTAAAAATTTGCATCAAAGGTGTAGCAATTGAGAGTTTTGATACATCTTCTTCAGCTATTGCTTATCCACCATAATTTATGAAAACCATCGAAAAAACATTAAAAATGGGTAAAAATGCAAGAAAAAAGACCTGATAATGAGTATCAAGTCTGTTCATATCGTTTGGCAGGGTTGCAGTGTTTTGATACAATGCTGCACTTCCAAACATAAACAGCGCATATTATTTTACAAGCACATTAATATCTTCATTTAAAATGATTGATTTTTCTTTTATTTCTTCTGGAATGCGGTTGAACCCTTTATTAATGCAAACATAAAAAGCATCTTTTAAATTGTATGTCATTCTCATAAACGGATATTTAATGATACCAGGTGTATTCCACCCCACTCCTAATTCTAAGAATAGTATCTTTTTATCTTTGTTGTCATTTAAGAATTGTTCATATCTATGAGCGGCGTCATGCCATCCTTCATCTTCCACGAATGTATCATCGCTTCTTAAATTCATGCTCATTTCTTCTCCACATATTGGACATTTAGGAATAAGGTGAGTGGAAATTAAGCCATCTTTAAGAGAATTCATCATTTCCAATATTTGTTTTTCATTATCATATGTCTTTTTATGACATGGTTTAGAACATTGAAATAAACCATAGTCACCTTGCGTATAAAATAATCTTTCTTTAGAAAAACCCGCTAGTTGGAATTGATGATCAACATTAGTGGTAATCACAAAATAATTCTTATCTTTGACCATATCGTAGAGTTTTTTATAAAAAGGTTTTGCTCCTTCTTTATATCTCTGTAAATAGATAAATCTACACCAATAACCCCACTTCTCTTCACTAGTTAAAAATGGGTGAAAACCAGCGCTATACATATCGGTATAGCCGTATTTCTTATAAATATCGGAAAAGTTTTCTAAAAAGTAATCTCCTCCATATTCAAAGCCAGCGGCCGTAGATAAACCTGCTCCCGCACCAATAACTATCGCCTCAGCTTCGTTTATAAGTTTTTTAATTTTTTCTATCTCTTTCATAATCAAAATAAGGTAATTGTTTTATCCTTGTAAGACTCTTGCCTTGCAAGTCTAATTTTATCTTCTGGATTAATATGACCGATTAATAAAGGTGAACTATCGTCGTGTTGTCTATAATTCTTTCTAATCGTCATTTCATTTCCGTTCGCGTAGCAATATTTGCATAAATGCATGCAAGAATTATATGAGCCAATATCATTAGAAAGATAACAAGCACAATAATTCTTTCTCGCTTCCATCTTTTGTCTAATATCTAATTTTGAATCTATGCTTTTCTCGTAATCTTGTACTCTCATGCAACCATCAACGTCAACTCCATAATCTCGAAGCCACTTCTCTTTTGAACAAAGTCTTAAGTCTAGGTGATGTTTTTTTGCAATTTCAATGAACGCTTTGGTGATTTCTATTTTAGTAATATCGTCACAATCTTTTATTTCGGGATGATTCTTTTCTAATTTTGGATAAATATCGACAAAACCAAAGGCCACTAGTGAAGTATAGCCATCTAATTTTGAAGCAATATGTTCAAACATCTTAATATGATATTCTTTTGTGTATTTGTTATTCACAATGATTGGAGTGTATCTCCAACCAATCGCATTCTTGCCAACTTTGTTAGATAAATATTTAAAATCTTCAATTACTTGATCAATTGGAAGAACATTGGGTTCTAAATCTACATCAAAGCCAGTAATTGAAACATACCAAAATTGACCAAAGTTTTTTAATTCATCTAAATAAGGAAACATCGGCCGAGGATTTTTTGTACAAAACCCAATCACGTCCACCACTTCTGGATTTAATAAAAACTTCGTAACAATAGTTGGATAATATGGATTTCTTACCAAAACATATCCTTCTTTGATACGGTTCATAAACCATTTAGAGTAGAAGGCAGGAATATCTGTTCTTTGTCCTGTATTTATAATCATAATCCTGTCTCCTTCATATTCTTTTTATATGTCTCAAAATCACTATCACTAAAGACATCAAAAATGATTTTTTTAATATTCTTGTTCTCTTCCTTTAAATACGACTTAACACATTTAATAGCAATTCTGCTGGCTTTTTCAATCGGAAAGCCAAATATTCCTGTTGATAAAGAACAGAACACGATTGATTCAAGCCCCATCTCATCTGCTTTTCTTAAACAAGAATAATAGCAACTCGCTAAATCGGTTTCGTCCCTATGAATTCCTGAATAGATTGGTCCCACTGTGTGGAATATATATTTTGCAGGTAAATTATAGCCACTAGAAACTTTTA
>CAMJYG010000067.1 GCA_946409935.1 uncultured Clostridium sp.
CATATCAGTATTTTTCATATCTTCTGTTAAATCACTTTTTGCTTTCAAATTTTCAATAATTAGATTAAGCCTTTTAGTCGCTGTTTCTTGTATTTCTTCTAAATGGTCAACTAATGTATTTTCTATAAGCATTATCATATATTCTGCTTTCTTATGTTCTTTTAAATAGTTTAATCTCATTCTGCCATATTTATTCAAGTGTATTCTCTTTTGTTTTGGTAATACTAAATTTGGTATATAATAATCTCCTTGTCTCACATATTCTATTCCTGTTTTTTCATCAATAAATATTTCTTTTAATTCTTTGTTCTCCATAATTTTTTAAAATCCTCTCAATTTTAAATTTTAATTTGTTATTATAAAATCAAAAAAAGATGAAATTGTTATTATTTTTTACAATTCATCTTTTAAATATTTGAAAATATATGATTTTAACTAAATTGTTTGTAGGAGGAAACCTTTGTTATTACTAGACTTTATAAATTCGTCATAAGAGAATATTGTTGTTAAAACTAACGCTATAAGAGTAATACCTTTCGTTTCTTTTAAAATTTTTCTCATCTCTTGTTTCTCTTCCTTTCATACTTTTTTACTACCAAAGTTTTCAAAAAAATTAAAATATCAATATTTTGAGAATAAATCAGATACAAAGGAATTATTTTTAAGATATAATTCACAGCTATGTTTTTATTTCTAAATGTTAATATATCAATATTTTGAAAATAAATCGAATGCAAATGAAATATTATTAGAAATTCTTATTTTAATAAAATGAGGGATGTTCATGGAAAAATCTGCAAGATTTTTAACATGAAAGAGGCTCATTTTATTAAATTAGAATTTCTTAAATATGTAATGTAGCCGAGATTTTTTGAAAAATATTTATATATTAACATTTATATATTAGATTATAAACAGCCGTTAATTATAACATTATTAATATTTAATATGTAATACAACAATGCTTTTTCTACAAATATTTATATATTCAATTTCCTTATAAATTAAAGTAGTAATACTGTTTTTATCTTTAAGATATATACTTAAAGATAATACTAAATCGAAAAAAAACAAGAAAATAACTGTATTTGAGTTTGATTTTCAATACAGTTATTTTTTGAAGTTTTAATTAAATTTAATTTTCTATAAAATTTAATTAAAGTCTTGACATTAGCGTTTTTTATTGGTAAATTATTTATAGAAAATTTATCCTTAAGTATATATCTTAAAGATAAATTTTCTATTATTTTGCGCATTATTTCTTGATAATATCTTCTTACTTAACAGTAACTAAAAATTTATTGAATATATATGTTAGGGTCTTCTGGTAATGAATCTTTTAAAATTTCAAAATGAAGATGTGGTTCATCTGCAATTTCAAAAACTCCAGTATCTCCTACCGTTCCAATAGACTGTCCTTTTTCAACTTTTTCTCCTTCTACTACAAATTCAGAAGTTAATAAATTAGAATATACTGTTTGAAAATTATTTGCATGTTCAATTACAATGGTTAAACCATATCTAGGATCGTTTTTTATAGATTTTACTATTCCTTCTTCTGCTGCTTTTACTACAGTTGTCTTTTCTGCTTTTATATCTATACCAAGATGAGTTGTCCATTCATCAAGAGTAGCGGAATATACTAAATTATCTTTTGCATATTCTTTACAAATTTCTCCATCAACTGGCATTTGAAAACTCAATTCCTTTACACTCTCTGTTGGTTTTTCTTCTTCCTGTTTGTTTTCTTCAATTTTACTTTCTTTAACTTTTGCTATGTTAGCTGTTTGGCTTTCAACATTTTCTTTTTTCTCAATGTCCTTTGTGTTATTTAAATTTTCTTCACTTATTTCGTTATTATTGTTATTCCTTGTTTCTATTTCACTAATATTTTGAGTATTTGTGTTATTTTCTTCTTTTTTAGCTTCCTCAACTGTTTTTCCTATATCAGTACTAGCGCTTTGTGTGTTTTCATTAATTGTATTATTACTATTAATATTATTTTGTGTACTATTTTCTAAAATACTTGCCATTTTTCCAAGGCTCATTGTACTATTTTTTACTTCTTCATTTATGTTCTTGCTATACATAAATAATGCAAATACTATAATAGTTAAAACTCCAACACCTATACCAGCATATAAAAGTATTTTATCAATACTAACACCTAATTTTGAATTATTTCCTCTATTTTCTCTTCTCATATAATCCTCCTTAAACATTTATTATTAGGATTATTTCCCTTTTTTAGAAATTTATACATTAAAAATTTAATTCTAAATATCACTTATTTCAACACCAACATAAAAATGCTTTATAATATCTTCATAATTTTTTCCTTCTTTTGCCATAGCATCTGCTCCAGTTTGACTCATTCCTACACCATGTCCGTATCCCTTAACTGAGAATTTTATTTTTTCATTTTCTCTTATTATTTCAAAATTAGTTGACTTTAAACCAAATATTGTTCTTGCTTCAACACCTGCTATTTCATGGTTTCCAAATTTTACTGTTTTTACTCTATTACTATCTGTATATTCTAATATTTTTATATCATTTTCATTATTAAAGTCAATTTGTATATCGGCATATTTTTCCTTTAATTTATCTATTAATTCTTCATTTGTAAGTTCAACTTCTGATGAAAACTGGTTATATCCTTCTTCTCCTGCTGTTTGTACCACTTGTAAATATGGATATCCGCTTCCTCCCCATACATTCACAGGTATTTCTGTGGTTCCTCCGCTATTACTATGGAAAAATGCATTTATTGGTTCATTATTGTATGTTATTATTTTTCCTTGAGTTTCATTCACCGCTTTTTGAATCCTTTTCCAATTGCTTTCTCTTTTATCTTCTTCCCATTTTTCAAATCTATCTTCTTTCGAAATCCATGCTTGACAACATGTAGAATCGTCACATATGTCACTATTTTCATGTTTTGGATTTTTTGTTTTAAAAATAGTATATGTTCTTGCAACAACTGCTTGGGCTTTTAAAGCCTCTTTTTCATATAATGCAGGCATTTCAGCAGATACAACATTACACAAATAATCATCCAATGCAACATTTTCAACTTCTCCAGTTTTTTTATGTAATAATTTTATAGTTGAAAACTGTTTATAATCATATTTAGATTCACTTTTTTGATTTTCTTTTTGATTTGAATCATCATTTTTATCCTCAATATTAATTTGCTTTTGTTCATTTTTACCAATATTTTCTGAATTTGTTTGTATATTTCTTTTTGTAAAAAAAGCTGGCAATAAAAAGCAAATAAAAAGAAAGGCGAAAAAATATAACATTAGCTTTTTCAAATCCTTTCCCTCCTTGTACAATTTTTTAAGTATTTTAAAATTAAAATTTATAGATTTTTTAAAATATGAATTACAAAATATTGCTATTCATATTTATTTTATAAAATCTATAACTTAACTTGCTTCTAAAAGCTTTCCCTTCATATTTTGCAGAATTTTTCTTTCTATTCTCGATACTTGAACTTGAGTTATTCCAAGTATTTTTGCTACTTGAGCTTGAGTTTTTTCTTTGTAAAACCTTAATAATATTACTTCTTTTTCTCTTTGCTCCAATCCGCTAATTAATTGTGCTATTGTAAGTTTATTTGTAATTATATCTTCTTCATTTTTCTCTGCTTTTATTGTATCTATTATATTTATGCTATTTCCATCTTTATCATTTGTATAACTTGCTGTTTCAATTGACTCTACACTATTAGTAGCTTCTAACGCCAGAGCTATGTCTTCTTTAGAAACCTTCAATTCTTTTGCTATCTCACTTATGGATATCTCTTGCCCCTTTTTATAAAAATATTCTTTTTGTAATTCTTTAATTTTTATTCCTAATTCTTTTATACTTCTACTTACTTTTATTAATCCATCATCTCTAATAAATCTTTTTATTTCTCCTATCATGTATGGTACTGCATATGTTGATAATTTAACGTCAAAACTTGTATCAAATCTTTTTATAGATTTAATAAATCCTATGCACCCAATTTGATATAAATCTTCTATTTCATATCCCCTTCCACTAAATCTTTTTACTATACTCCATATTAATCCGATTATTTTCTTTTATTAATTTCTCTAATTCAAATTTATCTCCTTCTTGGGCTTTTTTTATAGATTGTACATAATTGTCGTACATTTTAAATTTCAATCCCTCCTAATTTAATTAAAAAGCTCATATTTGAATAGGTCGTTACTGTTCAATCATGTGTAATCAAAAGTCCACTCAGATGATTAGTTGTGCATGGCAATGATATTTTAAGACTGAACAATAACAATATATTAATCATTTTGACTTATCATTTGAAATTCGTCATTTTCACTTTCTGTTTTTGGTTTAATTTTTTTAGACATTTTTACTTTTGTACCTAAACCAATAATAGATTCAACTTCCATTGTATCCATAAAGCTTTCCATTATTGTAAAGCCCATTCCAGACCTTTCTAAATTAGGTTTTGTTGTATATAATGGCTCTTTTGCCATGTTGACATTTTCTATGCCTTTACCTGTATCAGAAATTTCTATAAGTATTTCATTTTCTTTTAGTCGTGAAATAATTTTTACAATTCCTTGTTTATGTTCATAAGCATGTATTATGCAATTTGTAACAGCCTCAGAAACAGCAGTTTTTATATCAGCTAATTCCTCTATTGTTGGGTCTAATTGTGCAGCAAATGCAGCTACTGCAACTCTTGCAAATGCCTCATTTGAAGATTTACTAATAAACTCTAGTTTCATTTCATTTTCAAAACTTTCTTTCATTTTTACTATCATTCCTTTCTTTTGAATACTAAAATCTAGTAAACATTGAAAAATTTGTTTTTAATTTTTCAATCTTAATATTTCTTTTTATATCATCTTTAACTAAATTTAATTAAGTTAAACTCTGTTCAGTTACATTATTTTGAGCTATTGGTATTAATTTTAAAATTCCACTCATTTCAAATATTCTTTCTACATTCTTTGTTAAATTAGTAACTTCTAATTTTGCACCTATCATATTTGCAAATTTATATCTTCCAATAATTAAGCCTATTCCTGCACTATCCATGAAAGTGACACTATCAAAATCAAATACAACTCTTTTAGGCATATATCTTTCAATTTCATAATCTGCTTTCCCCCTTATCTTTTGAACACTACAATCATCAATTTCATCTGTTATTTTAAAAACCAGAAGCTTGTCCTCTTCATAAAAATTTGATTCCATAATAAATTCCTTTCCTTTCTCGCTTTGCTAAAAGGTACACATAAAGTTTAAAAAAATACTTTTTAATTATTTTTCAAACTAATTATATTCCTCCTTTGTTATTTCTTTTAATATTATAGTATAGTTTCCAGTTTTTTCCAAGAGTAAAAAATAAGAAGTTTTGTCGTATTTTAAAAAGTTTTCGACGCCTTTCGTTCATATGGCAAAGCCCTTTTTATACAATATATAAAATATTATTTTGAGGAAAATATCTTTTCATTTCTTCTCTAAAAAATCTCTCTCCCTCCTCTCTCAAAGCCTGTTTATACCAATATTTACCTTTTCCTCTACCTGTCATCTGTTCTTTATTATATAAATTTATAGCATTTGGAAATGCTTCTTCATTTATTTTTGTATGAACATAACTATATGTCATAAAAATAATTTCAAAAAATACATCTTTCTTTACCTTTTCAGTAAGTTCAGAATTTAATCTTTGTATCAATTCAAGATATAGTTCTTTCCAATTATCAACAAAAATAACTGGTGCAATTAATATTCCAATTTTATACCCTGCTTCGCAAAGCTTATTAATAGCTTCTATTCTTCCTTTTAGTTTAGATGTTCCAAATTCTACTCTATTAATTATTTCTTCAGGATTAACACTCATTCTAACAATAATTTTTCCCTTATGCTCTAATCCCAAAATTGGTTCAACCATATCAAATTTAGTTGGAAATGTTAACATTCCTTTTTTAGATTCTTTAAAATTTTCAATTGTCCATACTAAATTATTTGTTATAGAATTTTCCAAAATCAAATCACTATTACTTCCAATTTCAAAAGTTAAATTATTTTCATTTTTCAGAGCTGTATTTATTATTTTTTCTAGCATTTGCTCTCTATTAACAAATAATCTTAAATATGCACACTTGTTATAATTACAAACCAAATAACAATACATACATGCTGCTGTACATCCTGATGATGTATATGGAACTAAATAATCTGATACTTTATGATTTTCTACATATTTATGTGTTTTTCTTACACCAATTATTAAATTAGTCTTCATTTGTGCAAATTCACTATTTTCTTTTTTTCTCATTTCTTCAATATTGTTGTGATTTTCTATTTGAACTTTAGGAACTTTTTCAAATTTTTCCAATAATTCTTTTCCTAATTTATAATTTTCTATTTCTTTTTCATAATAAATAGCTTTAGGATTGAACATAAAAATCATTCCTTTCATCTTTTATATATAATTGTTATACTTTTATTTTTTGTTACCAGTCAGCCTTAAAATGATGTTGTCCTGCTTAACGTGATGACTAGTAACTATTTTTTACCAAATTTTAAAAAAACTTGCATATTTTACTTGAATTTATTTAATATTTATTATAAGATAGTTAAGAAAATAAGAGAAAATACATAGGAGGATATACAATGCCAAGAAAAACCAAAGAATCAAAAGAACTAGAAATACAAGAAAATAGTCCAAAAGAAGAGAAAAAAAATACAAAAAAAGCTTCTACTTCTACATCTAAAAAAGACTCAGCAAAAAAGACTACCAAAAAGGCAACTAAAATAGAATCAGATATAAAAAAAGATGAAACCAAGAAAACAGCTACTAAAAAAA
>CAMJYG010000068.1 GCA_946409935.1 uncultured Clostridium sp.
ATTATTTGTATTTATCGTACTTATTTTAATAATCAATATTTTTTATTTGGCGACATTGTCTACATCGTTATTTGTCTTTTATTTATTTTAAATTTTACAATATTATTTATTTTTTGTCTAGAATATTTTTAATTTTTTTGTAAAAACTAATTATTATCTAACTCTTTTTTACTTTGCCTTTGCAATTCAAAAATTGTTTTTTGATTTTCGATTTCTGCTCTAAGTTCATCTTCAGTTGGTAAATATAATTTGTATTTTGAAGCAAATAATTGCTCATTTCCTTTTAGAACAGAGTATTTTGCAATATCTTCATCAGTTTCAGAACATAATACAATTCCAATGGTAGGATTATCATCTGGTGCTTTTTTTAATTCATCATACATTCTAACATACATATCCATTTGTCCTACATCTTGATGGGTTATTTTTTTAGTTTTTAAATCTATCAAAACAAAGCATTTTAATATATAGTTATAGAAAACAAGATCAATATAATAATCTTCTTTTTCAGTATGAATATGTTGTTGTCTTGCAACAAAAGCATATCCTTTTCCGTAGTTCCATTAAAAACTTTTGTAGATTATTTATTATACTAGATTCAAGTTCTGTTTCTGTAAAACTATCATCTAATGAATATCCTAAAAATTCAGCTATAACTGGATTTTTAACAAACTCTAATTTATTCATTAAATATTGATTTTCATTTACTTTCTTCATTTCTTCTATTACTGGATCTTTGACTTGAGATTTCAGTAATCTATAATAATATTGTGATGAAATATTTCTTTGTAAAGTTCTTACACTCCAAGTTTGTCCCAAAGCTTCCTTTTCATACCATTCTCTTGCTTCTTTATCTAACACTTGTAGCAATGTTCTATAATGACTCCAAGAAAGTAAAGCATCAGATTTTGAACACACTGTGTTCAAAATGTTTGGAAAAGTTTTGTAAAAATTCAAAAAATAGTACAAATTTCTTGAATCGAAGCCTTTTCCATATTCTTCCTTTAATTCTTTAGAGAGTTTTTTTATTATTTCTGTACCATAATCTGCTCTATCTTCGCCTTTTAATTCTTCTTCTGCAATTCTATATCCAATTAGCCAATTTCTTTCTACTAATGCAAGATTAACTGACTGAAAAGCATAATCGCGTGCTGATTCAATTATTGAACATATATCAGTTAAAACATTATCCGTTTTAGAATATTTTATAATTGATGAATTGCTATCTATTTTTTCTAAATCCATATTTTTTTCCTCTCTTTCTTTTAAACTAGTATCATTCCAACGCCTAAATCATATTCTTGTCTAAGAATAAATCCAAATTTTTATAAAATTCTTTTTATCGTGTTTTTTATTTTCTTTATACATATTTTTTATTAAACAAATATTCCATTACAACAAAATAATCTGTTTTAAATAAACTAGGCTTATCATTCATAAGTTCCTGAATTTCATCTTTAGTCATATAATATATTTTTTCAATACCATCTTGATCATAATTTGTAATTTCATTGTTATATTTTAATATAAACACTTTTTGAAATGTATTACTATCACTATCATATGGAGAAAAATATGCAACTTCTTGCAATTTAACATTTATTATTCCTAACTCTTCTTTAAGTTCTCTATAAGCTGCCTCTTCGTATTCTTCTCCTGAATTAACATGTCCTCCTACTGAAAAATCATAACAATTAGGAAAAATTCTTCTGTTAGAACTTCTTTTAGGTACTACTATCTTTTTTTCAGCGTTAGTTATTATTATATTAATAAATCTTAACTGAGATGGCTTTACAGTATCTTGCATATTTTCAGATATCTTACCTATAATTTCATCATTTTCGTTTACTATATCAAAAAATTCTATATTATCTTTCTTCATTCACTCCACTCATTTCTTTAAATCTTAATCTCTCTGGTAAAATTACCTCTGGAACTAGAATTTTTCCATATTCTATTTGAGCAATTGGAATATATTCTTTGTAATATCTTTGCAAATCTTTACTATCATACATCGGAATAATTACTTTATCAACCACTTGCCTAAAATCTTCATTATCAATTCCTTTGTATTCCATTGGAATAGCACTTTCAATTATTTCTCTCGATATTCCTTTTTTTATTAATTCTTCAACTCTAGCTTTTCTTAAATCATCATACTCATTTCTACTTACTACTTTTTGTCTATATTTTCTTCTGTTTTTTTCATCTAAAAATAATATATCATCCCAAGGAATTGAATAAGTTTCGTGACAAGCACTTCCGTGGCTTAAACAAGAACCATCCCATCCTTTGCCAATATAATCTATAATCAATTCATGATTAGTTCTAAAATCCAGATAAAAACATCCTTCTGTTTCATATGTTGGGCAGAATCTACCGTTATTCCAATATACCATTGCAACACCATTTACTCCTAATTCTTTTGATCTTTGCTGAACTCTTCTAAAATATCCCAATATAGTCTCCCTATTTCCATTTTGTCCACCAATTCCAATAGAAGTATTTCCTACTTTTGTGTCTGAACGCATACAAAAATCATTTTGCTCTTTATATGTATCTAATAATTGTTTTATATCTTCTTCACTTTCTATTATAATAAAATTAGAATATGTGGGTAATTTATATCTTTTAGCAACTAAAAATCCTTTTGTTTTTCCATATTGTGCTAGTTCATTTATATCAGTTATTCTATTTGCATCTAGCATATTTATACCCCCTTTTTATATACAACATATTATATCATACTTTCCTTAATTTGTCTTAATTTTAGTCAAATATTGTAAAAAAAATTAAAGAGCCAGTAATTATACCAGCTCTATATTTTAGTGTGCAATTTCATATTTAATAATGTTATTTATCGTTTCAGATGTCATCAAATTATCAAAAACATTACTTACATTTTTCTTGTTTTCATCAGTACTTGAAATATAATAATTTTCTGTTGTTTCAATATCTTTATGTCCTAGTACATCTGCAACATCTCGTATTTCTACTCCATTTCTTAAAATTGTAGTTGCATAACTTCCTCGTAAATCATAAAACCTACAATCTTGTATTCCTAATTCATTATGAATTATTTTATATGGATATTTTATTATATCTGTGCCACAATACTTGCCATTATCTCTTGTAAAAATCATATTAGCAGGTTTCATCGACAATATATTAGATTGATTTTCTACAATTTGATATTCTAAAACTTTTCCATACTGATTCTTCACTTCTTCAAAATAATAATAATGATAATCTTTGCCATATAAAAGCCTTAATTCCATTTGTCTATTTTTAAAATTAACTAATGCTTTCATAAGTGTTTGGCTAATATGAATTTGTCTTTCTCCACTTTTAGTTTTTGTTGTACCAATATACCATCTACCTTTTTTATTCTTTTTCTTATCAAAAACAGAATGCCTAACATTTATAACTTTATTTTCAAAATCAACATCTTCCCAAGTTAATGCACATAATTCTCCAGGTCTCATGCCTGTAAAACAAGAAGTTATAAATGCACAAGTAAATACATCATCATCTTTAAATCTTGTTAAAATTTTATCTATTTCATCTTGTGTATATAAATGCTTCTCAAAATCACTACTATCTTCTATTTTTGGCAATTTTAATGTCAAACTGGGATTATATCTTATAAAACCATAAACATCAGTTGCTTCTCTAAAAGTACCTTTCATTACTTTTAATATATTTTTAAAATAGCTTCTAGAAAAAGTATATTTACTACATAATTCTGTTAAGAAACTATGCAAAGTTACACTTGTTATTGCACTTAATCTATATAATCCAAGCGTAGGTTTTAAATATTTCTCTATAATATTTTTATAAGCCTCTTGTGTTGTATATTTTAAATTAACCTTGCAATAATTTTCATACCAAAAATCTAAATAATCATGATATGACATTTGACATTCTTTTGATATAACTCCTGTTCTAATATATTCTTCATAAGCAACTGTTCCTGCTTCTTGTGCTTCAACTTTTGTTTTAAATCCTGATTTAGTTATTCTTTTTCTTTTATTATTAATTTTTCCTACATCAAAACAATACTCATAGAATTTGCCTCTTTTTCTTGTTCTAATACTAGACATATTTATATCACTCCTCTGCTTTTATCTTTTTTATATTTTCTAAATCTGATAAATCATTTCCTTCGTTTTCTTGTAAAAATTCTTCTAAGGCTGTTTTTCTTATTTTTAGACTTTTTAACTTTACAGCTTTTAATTTCCCTTTTTTAATTAATTCATAAATATAATTTGGACTTGAATGCAATATTTTAGCAACTTCATGTGTTGTATAAATCATTTTTTCTTCAATTACATTTGTTTTCATTATCTCTCCAGCTCCTTTCCTTTGTCTCTTTCTTTTGCATCAATCTCATCTAAAATCTCTTTTGGAATTTTCTTTAAATATTTTTCATATTTATTAAGTTGAGTTTGCATATTCAATAATTTCATATCAGTTTCAAATTCTTTATCTGCTTTTTCTTCTTTCAGCTTGTTATTTTCCTCTGCAAGTTCCTTATTATCGTACTTTTGATTAATTACCTTTATCTCTAATTCCCTAATATAATCATTATATGAATTTACTTTAGCAGAAAATTTACGAGCTTTTGGGAGAAACTCTGAAAGTAAAGTAACAGCTTCTTCTTTATGCTTTTTCATTCCAATCATATTTATATTTTCAATGCTTTTTAATAACTGAATATATAAATAATCCAAGTTGTCTGCCATTTTGAATAACCATGTTGGAATATGCTTTCTTTTTGTTTCTTGTGCTGATTTTCCTCTTTCTAATTCATTCCATCTTTCATGCATGCATTCATAAAATTTAGTTTGCCATTCAGAAAGACTTTTTTGATTTCCTAATATACTTTTAGCAGATAGCTTTCCTTCTTTATTTATTGGGCAAAACACTAAATGCATGTGTGGAGTTGCCTCGTCCATATGAACTACTGCTGATATTATTCTATCTTCTCCAACTTCTTGCTTTATAAATTCTGTAGCTCTTTCAAAATACTCTCTTTTTTCCTTTTCAGATAGTTTGTTCATAAACTCTGGTGAAGCTGTAATTAATGTTTCAACTAGTTTAACACTATCTTTTCTAACTTTACACCCATATTTCTTTATTAAGTCTTTTATTTTTCTTGAATAAGTGTATTTTGGCGCTTGTATTATATGATAATTCTCTTTAGATTTTGTAATATCTATGTCAGGGTTACTTTTATAGGCGTCTTTTTTCCTCTCATTATGCCTTTCACAACCTGCTACAGCACCGCCTTTATCTTTTTTAAATCTCAATATTGTATATGCCATATCGTTCTCCTTTCTTGCATTTCTTCGCAGAGCACGTTTTGATGACGATAATGACGATGAATTTATTGTAAGGACTAATATTTAATTTTCAATTTGCATTTCATTTATCTTAAATCAAAACGTGATAACACTCATATGCTTGTCCGTCTGAGTGATTTTTACTTTTAGCAAGTAAAAATCACTCATCCTATTTTTGAAAAATTTTATAAAATCAACTTATTCAATTTAAGCTCAATTTTCAAAAATCGCATTTATGAGTGTAACGCATTTATGAGTGTAACACACTACACTTTTTACAAAAGTTGTGTGCCAGACGTTCCCTCTGGACTCCCTTTTTGTGACGATTATGTCGCTACATATTTTTAGCGTCATTATCGTCATTGATGACATTATCATAAATGCTAATGTCATTATTAGGGCTATCCTTTGGAGTTTCATCAATATCTTTTTTCAAAGTGACTAAACGAGCTGTACTTGTCCTTGATGTTGCAAAACTAATTTTATTATCTAATAAAATTGTTTTACTATATTCATTTAGTACCTTTGTAAGATATTGTGGTGTTATATCTTTTTTATCTATTAAGCTCAATAATTCTGTTGCAGTACCTTGCCAATATTTTTTATCATTGACAAAAGATATAACATCATTGATTACATCTGGAGCATTTTTTATTTCAAGTTCTTTCTGAAAAGACCTTTCTATCAAATTCCATCTGCAATCTTCAAATCTTAATGTGAATGTTTGATATTCAACATCTCTACCTGTAACAAATAATGTTGCTACCGAATCATCTCTAGATTTCTTTTCTAGTATAAATGTTGTATCACTACTTCCCATTATTCCAGCAGTTCCTGATATTTTATTAAACACATCACTATCATCTTGTTTTCTTAAATGATGAACTAATATAACCGCTATTTTATTCTTATCTGCAAAATCTTTTAATAATGAAATTTCACCATAATCTGCTGAATAATTAATATCATTGCTTTGCTTCCTTACTTTTTGCAAAGTATCTATAACAACCAATCTTATATTTGAATATTGCTTTAGTGCATGTTCTAATTGCATTACAAGTCCATTTGTAATTTTATTTGATTCTATTGCTATATGAAAATTAGAACCTATTTCATCTGTTAATCTAAATAATCTTTTTTGTAATCTTTGATAGGTATCTTCTAATGCTAAATATAGAACATCACATTGTTTACATCTTAAGTTCCATAATTCTTCGCCTTTTGAAACCTTAATACATAAATCAAGCATAAGCCAACTTTTGCCTACTTTTGGAGCTCCACAAA
>CAMJYG010000069.1 GCA_946409935.1 uncultured Clostridium sp.
AAAGGTTATGCTACAGAAATGCTTAAGATGATGTTACAAGAGGCAAAAAATAAAAGGATAAATAAAGTTTTAATAGGTGCACATACATCTAATATAGGTTCATGTAAGGTAATAGAAAAATGTAATGGAATATTAGAGAATGTAGTAATTGACCCAAACGATACAAAAGAAACAATAAATAGATACTGGATAAATAATATATAAAATTAATAACAATGGAGGAATTTTTATGGTAGATATGCATATGCACACATTATATTCTGATGGAGATAAAACTGTAGAAGAAGTATTAAAAATGTGTGAAGAAAAGAAATTAGAATATATTTCAATAACAGATCATAATACTTGTAAACAATATGAAGACGAAGCTTTAAAAAAGAATATTTTTACAGGTAAGATAATAAAAGGTGTTGAAATGAATGCAACATTTAGAAATAAAAAAATAGAAGTTTTAGGTTACAAGATAAAAGAGCCGAAGATAATAGAAGAATGGTCTCAAAAATTCTTTTCTGAAGAAATATTAAAACAGCAACAGGAAGAATCAAAAAGAAAATTATTGGATATTTGTGATAAAAAGGGAATTATTTATGATGAAAGCAAAATAGAAAAAAATATTCCAGTAACAGATTATATAACAATATATATTTATAAAGAATTAATGAGACACGAAGAGAATTATGAAATTCTTGGCGAATTTGCAGAATCACTAAATGTTTTTATTAGAAAAGGATTAATGAATCCAGATAGTGAGTATTATACAGGTTCTGATAATGTACCAAAACCAATGTATGCAGATGTTATAGACGTTATACATAAAGCAGGTGGATTAGCATTTCTAGCCCATCCATTTGAATATAGGTTCGAAGATACAATAGGTTTTATAGATGAACTTATGGAAGATAAAAAACTAGATGGAGTAGAATGTTTTCATCCATCTGCTGATGAAGATGGAATGAAAATTTTGGTAGGATATGCTAAAAAGCATAATTTATACATTAGTGGTGGTAGTGATTTTCATGGAAGTAAAAAGCCTGATGTAGAAATTGGAGTTGGAAAAGGAAACTTGCATATTCCAAGAGATTATATTGAAAAGTGGGCATAGTAAGGAAGAACTTTATAATGGAAAATATGTAAAATTAATTAAAAGATTATAAAATATAATAATACAATGAAAAAACTGGAGATGAATTAAAAATGGAATTTAGAAAATGCAAGTATAGTGATGCTGATTATATATTAAAATTAAAGGAACTATGTATTAAATGGTATATTGAAATTATTTACGGTTGGAATACTGAAGTACAAAGAGAAAAAACTATTCATGAGTTACAAAAACATAAAGATGATATGAGAATTCTCATAAAAGATGGTAAAGATATAGGTGTAACAACATTTTATGAAGAAAATAATCAATATGTAGTTGGGCTTATTATGATTCATCCCGAATATCAAGGTGAAGGTTTAGGTAGTAAAATTATAAAAGAATACATAGATTTAGCTAAAAAGTTCAATAAAAAAATTAAAATAAAGGTATATAAGGAAAATCCTGCAAAGAGGCTATATGAAAGATTGGGATTTAAAATTTATAATGAAGATGATACTCATTTATATTTGTCTATAGATTTTAATGAATAAAAAGTAAATATTAGAATGATAAAATACATTTTACTAAAATTATTAGTTATTAATTTAGTAAAATGTATATTTTTATAAATAAAATAGATTGAAGAAATATATGAAATGAAAATCTGTAATGAAAAAAATTGAAAAAGGGTATTGTCAAAAAATACAAATTATGGTAAACTAATAATATAGTGTTAATAATTTAATTAATATTTATTAAGACATTTATATTAGTAACTCAAAAAATAAAAAGAAAGGAGTGTGATGAACCATGAAAAATGCAGAGTTAAGATATAGGAAAAATAATAATAGTGAGTTAATCACACAAATTTCAACCAGATAAAGTAAATAAATAATCTGCTTTCTTTTGATGTATCAAAAATATATATTAAAGAAAGTAAATAAAAAGAAATTTTGTAGCTCTCTATTATTAGGGAGCTTTTATTTGTAAAGAAATGTATAATAAAAAATGGAGGAATTTTAAAGATGAATAAAAAACAAGATCTAGAAAGTAGGTTAAAGAAAAGAACTTACGCATACAAACTATTACAAGTAAGATAACAGCCACTTATGGCTTGTAATAGTAAAAAAGTGGTATATATCTTACTTATTTAATTGAAAAAGAAAAAATAAGGAGATATAAAAAATGATAGAAATAGAATTAAATAATATAAAGAAAAATTATGGATTAAAAAATATTTTAGATGGTTTTAACTTAGAAATAAAAACAGGGGAAAGAGTAGCTTTAATTGGGCAAAATGGAAGTGGAAAAACCACAATACTAAAAATAATTTCAAAGGAAGAAAACATAGATAGTGGAACAATAAATATTAGAAAAGGTGCTACTCTAGGAGTTTTAAAACAAATTTATGAAAATGAAAAAGAAGATGTTTTAGTTAAAGATTTCTTATATGATATTTTTAAAGATGTTTTAGAAATAGAACAGAAATTAAGAAATTTAGAAAAGAAAATGGCAATAGAAAATAGTCAGAATGAATTGGAAAAAATAATAAAAAAATATGGTAATTTACAAGAAGAATTTATAGCTGTTGGTGGATATGAAATTCAAGAAAATTTTAGCAAAATATGTACAAAATTTAATATTGAATCCGAAATGCTAAAGCGAAACTATAATAATATAAGTGGCGGAGAAAAAACAAGAGTTAATCTTGCAAAATTATTATTAAAAAATCCAGATATTTTATTATTAGACGAGCCTACCAATCATTTAGACATTGATTCTCTAAATTTTTTAGAAGAATTAATTAAGAAATATAATGGAACAGTATTAGTGGTATCACATGATAGGTATTTTCTAGATAAAGTCATAACTAAAACTATATTATTAGAAAATGGAAAAGAAAAAATCTATTTTGGAAACTATTCATATTTCATAAAAGAAGATGAAAGAAGAACTTTAGAAGAATTTGAAAACTACAAAGACCAACAAAAACAAATCGAGAAAATGAAAGAATCAATAAAGACTTTAAGAAGATTTGGAGAAATAGCAAAAAATGAAATGTTTTTTAAAAGAGCTAAAAGTATAGAAAAAAGACTTGAAAAAATGGAAATACTTGAAAAAGTAAGTTTAGATAAAAAATCTATTGATTTAAAGTTCAACTTAGAAAGTAGATCAGGAAAAGATGTTCTTATAATAGAAAATTTAACAAAAAAGTTCGATGAAAAAGTAATTTTTGAAAATACAAATTTACATTTGTGCTATGGAGAAAAAATAGCTTTGATTGGAAAAAATGGTACAGGAAAATCATCTCTCGTAAAAATGATATTAGATGAAGATAATGATTATTTTGGAAATATTAAACTAGGAGCATCAATAAAAATTGGTTATATTCCACAAAACATTGTATTTGAAGATATAAACCAAAATGTTTTAGATTATTTTGAAGATGGAAACAATTTTTCAGACGAACAAGCAAGAAGTAAGCTAGCTAAATATGGTTTTAGAGGAGAAAATGTATTTAAAAAAGTTGGAAAATTATCTGGAGGAGAAAAAGTAAGATTAATTTTATTAAAACTAATTCAAAAGGATATAAATTTTTTAATATTAGATGAGCCGACAAATCATATTGATATAGAAACAAGAGAATTACTTGAAGAAGCTTTAAAAGAATATCTAGGTACAGTATTATTTGTATCACATGATAGATTTTTTATAAATAAATTAGCTACTAGGATTTTAAATATTGAAGATTATAAAATAAAATCCTATATAGGAAATTATGATGATTTTACCAAATATATAATGTAATTTACAGGAAATATAAAGAATTTGAGATATAGGAGGCACTATAGAAAGATGATAAATATAAAAGAAAATAATAAAAATGTAGAAGAATTTAATAAATTATATGATTCTGTAGGTTGGGGAGCTTATGATAAAGCAATTTCTAAAAAATCCTTAGATAATACTATATATTCTTTAAGTGTATATGATGATGAAAAGATAATTGGATATGGCAGAATAATTGGAGATAGTATATGCTTTTTATATATACAGGATATTATAGTTATACCAGAATATCAATCTAAAGGAATTGGAACTATGATAATGAACAAGTTGCTTGAAAAAATCGAAAAAATAAGAAATGAAAATCCCAATTTAAGGGTATATTTAGGAGCATCAAAAAATAAGGAAGGATTTTATAAAAAGTTTGGTTTTATAGAAAGAAAAAATGCAGATTTAGGAGAAGGAATGATTCTAAAAAATAATTAATTAAGATACTATGAGAAGATGAATGGAGGTGCATTTATGTCAAAAATAACTGTAAATAATTTAAGTTTTTGCTATGAAGGAAGTTTTGAAAATGTATTTGAAGATGTTTCTTTTAATATAGATACTGATTGGAAACTTGGATTAATAGGTAGAAACGGTAAAAGTATTGAAGATTTTATAAAAGAATTTAAAGAACAATATAATAATGAAACTCTTAAAAATCAATTTAGAAATGTTTATTTTATAATTGGGACTGCCTATGCTGGTAAATCAACAATGATTAAAATGTTAACAGAACAATATGATGGTATAATGTGTGAAGAAAACTATACAGGCAAAGCTTTTAAAGAATATGGGGTTAATCTTATTGATCACCCTAATTTATGTTATACTGATAATCATAGTATGGAAGAATTTGTAAGCAGAACGCCTGATGAATATTATAATTGGCTTAGAAGTAGTGAAATGGAAGTAACTTCAATTGAAATAGGAGAATTACTAAAATTGATATCTAAATATCCTGATAAAAAAATATTTGTTGATACAAGTATTCCAATGGAAATACTTAAACTAATATCTGATTATGAGCATGTAGCAGTTATGGTATGTGATTCATCAATGTCAGTTAATAAATTTTTTGAACGACCAGATTATGAAAAAAATATAATATTTAAGGCAATTATGAATTCAGAAAATCCTGATGCAACTATGAAAAATTTTAGAAAGTGTATAGAAAAAAATAATAGCGTAGAGAGATATAATTATTTTGATAATAGCGGATTTTATGTTTTTAAAAGAGATAATACACTTACATTAGAACAAACAAGAGATACTATAGCACAACATTTTAAATTAAATATCAAACCAATTAATGTAGAAAAAGGTATTTAGCAGGTAATTTATTATATGAGGAGATGATGCAAATGGATTTCATATTTATTATAGGACCAAGTGCAGTAGGAAAAACAACATTAGCAAAAGAACTATATAAATACTATAATGGTGTTTATTTTGAACAAAATATGGTACCTGAATTTACAATTCCAACGGATTGCGAAGATGAAGGTGTGTTTGAAGAACAAATATGTTGCGATAATGTTCTTTTACAGTTGAAATATTTTTATGAAAAATGGTTTAGAAATATAGTAGCACTGGATTTTGATGACATAAGAACAAGAGAACTACCTAAAATATTCAAAGGTTATAACTTTATTACTTTGAAATTAATTTCTAGTAATCCAGAACAAATTAAAAATCAAATGATTTATAGACAGAATAACGAGGGTGGATTGTATGATATTGATAATGTAAATAGAGCTAATGAAAAAATTAGCAATAGAAAATTATTGCCTAACGAGGTACTAATTGATGTTTTTGGAAAAAGTAAAGAAGAGGTATTAAAAGAAGCTATTAATACAATAGATAAATTTAAACCATTAATAGATTATAACTATGAATTAGATGATGAAAATAATTATCAATCTTGGGTACAAAGCAAAAACTTAAAGTAGGAGGAACTATAACAAAAGAAATAATATTAAAAATATGTATTTAAAGATATAACAAAAAATTAAAAATATAAAAAAAAGGAAGTACCAAAATGAAAAGAAAAGTAAAAATAACAATTACAGAAAGTAAATGTAGAAGCGGATTTCATAAAAAAGGACAAGAATTTATAATAGATGATACTATTTGTCCTCCAATATGTATGGAATTATGGCATTATGCTTATCCTTATGTATGGGCATTATTAAATGGAGCAGAAGATGATGCACCAGATGGTGGAAGAGTGGCTTATACAAATGTTATATGTCCAGATGAGGGACGTGTACATATGCTTATTGAAGCAATATGTGAAGAATAATTAAATGGGGGTATTTATGGGAAGAAAAGTAAAATTAACAATTACAGAAAGTAGATGTAGGTCAGGATTTCATAGAAAAGGTGATGAATTTATAATAGATGAGGATAAAACAATGTGTCCTCCTATATGTATGGAATTGTGGAATTATGCATATCCATATATATGGGCTTTATTAAATGGAGCTGAATCAGATTCAGCTGATGGTACAAAGAAAAAATCTAATAATATTACTTGCCCAGACGAAGGAAGAGTACATTTACATATTGAAGTTATTGAAGAATAGTAACTTTAACCTGTATAATCTAAAAAATAAGATGTGAGAAATTAAACTTT
>CAMJYG010000070.1 GCA_946409935.1 uncultured Clostridium sp.
AATCTATTATTCCTACAACATTTATTCCTTTTCTATCTGCACATTCTTTTGCAATATTTGCAAAATTTAGCGATTTTGCAGCAGTTATTTTTATTGGCTTTCCTTTTTCACTTCTTCCTATGTGTACATGTAAATCTGCAAATATTTCATACATTTTAAATTTTATTCCTTTCTCAATTTCCTAATTAAGCAGTATACTATTTTGTCTTTCCAAAAATTATATCCAAGCTTTTTAATTGCTAATAGCTAGCCATGAATAATTAAAAGTCCACACGAGTTGCTAGTAACTTTTAATTAATATTTTCATTTTTTGTAGCCATTTGATTTTCTTCATTTATATGAGCCATTATCTTTCTTGTAGTTTCTATACTAAATAAAGGTCTATTAGAATTCTCAACTTTTCCAAACATTTCTGATGCAATTTTCTTGTTTTTCTCTTCAATTAATTCATCTATTTTAGGCTCATATTCATATAATACACTTCTCATAAATTTTGTAAGGCTATCTGTCTCATTATAAATTTTTACTAATCTACGTAAAGCTGTTATTTCCACTACATCGTTAATTTGTATTTCTTCAATATATTTCACAAATTCTATAAAAGTATTTAAATATCTATTATATACATCTTTTAAATTTCTACGTTCAAGTAATACCAATGCTTCCTCTGGCTTAAATGCCGCTCTTTCTGCTCTTTCTATTAACATACCTCCAAATTGGTCTACCAATTCTAAAATATCGCTTTCTTTTTCTCTTGGATTACTATTACTATATCTATTAACTTCTTCACATACTTTGCAAAATTTCTTCCCAAATCCAATATTTCTTAAATATTGTGCTCCTTCAATTGCGTAAGTATGAACTTTATTTAAATCTTGTGCATTCTCTATTTTTTTACAATTACACAACAAACACGCTGTTAAAACAAAATTATTGTCCACCTCGATTTTTGAATAATTTAAAAATAATCTAGCTATTTCTGTTTTAAAAACTATTGATTTGTCAAAAAATATTCTCGATTTTTTTGATAAATAATATGCTATTTCCATTTTTGAAGCTAAATCTTGTTCATTTAATATATAATCTGCAAAGTCATCCATATTCTACAATCCTTCCTTCTTGTGTTTTTCCTTTTTTTATCCAATAGAAAAATTATTCTTTCCTATTCTTTTCTTCCAAAATATACATTCCTTTTTATTATAATTTAAATTATTCCTTTTTTCAATCTTTTTACAATATGTAATATAATTGTAATATTTAATTGTTACAATTCACAGTCATTTTTTAAATAAAAAAGCTAGTATATTAATATTTTGAGAATAAATCGAATGCAAATTAAATGTTATTAGAATTTTTTAAATAATTTTATGGAAAATGTTCAAGCTTGTCTTGAAAGGGTGCCATAAAATTATTTTTAAAAATTCTTTAATATTTAATGTAGCCGAGATTTTTTGATAAATATTAATATACTAGCTTTTTATTAGTGTATTACCAAACCGTGAATTTTAACATTTAATTATTAAAATTACTAATTGCATTTCTTGCAAGTTCGTCACACCTATTATTATACTCGTTGTCACTATGCCCTTTAACTTTTATAAAATTAACTTTATGTATTTTTGTGAGAGCATAAAGTTCCTTCCATAGTTCTTGATTTTTAACAGATTCCTTTCCTGACGTTTTCCAATTGTTTCTTATCCAGTTATAAATCCATCCTTGTTTAAATGCATTAACAACATATGCACTATCACTATATAAATCTACTTCACACGGATATTTTAACTGTTTTAGTGCCTCAATTACTGCTGTTAATTCCATAATATTATTTGTAGTATCTTTTTTTCCTCCAGAAATTTCCTTTTTATTATCCTTATACATTAGTACAACTCCCCATCCTCCTGGACCAGGGTTTCCAGAGCAGGCACCATCAGTATAGATTGTTATTTTTTCCATATAAAAAATCATTCCCTTCCTTAATTCTAAAACTATTATAACACAATAGAACAAATCTGTGCAAACCTAGGCGTATCCTGTTCTACAATAGAAAAATCAGTATGACTTTACTATTATAGACTAAAACCGCTAATTGAAATTTTTTATTTCTCTTAGCGGTTATTTTGTACCTATTTTATAATAAATGTTCCTTCTATTTCTCCATTTTCTAATACAACATTAGATTTTAAACATACTAAAGGTCTAAGTCCTGGATAACCTCCTTCTGTTCCGCAGTACCACGAATAATGTAAATCGTTATAGTAATATCTCGCATCAGGAGTAGCAAGGAACACTCCTCCTGCTTTACTTAATTCAGACTTTAAATATATTTCGTTATAGTCATATCTAGACTTTCCTAAATTATCACCATTCTGTATATAATATCCCTTTTCATCTGCACTACAACTCATTTCAAACATTGGATGTACTAAATTATAAGAATCTATATACATTTGTACTGTTGGAGCACCTATAGCATATTGAGCTTTATCTCCTTTATATAATTCTCCCCATGCTTTTGTGTCTAGTAAATATGCAGTAGCCTTTATATGATTCTTTGTGCATGTTAAATTTGGCATATCTCCATCTTCAGTTTGATAATTAAAATATTTATCTAGCCATCTTTGTGGCTCTGCTTCACTATTTTCTAATATCCATTGGCTACCAGAATAATCCTTGCACACATTATTAAAGCTTAAAATATAGTCTGTATTTCTAATTACTGTATTATTTGCTGATTTTGGTGCATTTTCATAACTAATATAATCATCAGCTATTAAATAAATATTTTTATCGTCAGCATAGAATATTCTCCATTTACTAACTCCATCTTTATTTGGGCAATTGTAATTTACTACTTCTTTTCCAAAATAATCTGTCGCATTATTGCTTATTGTCTGTGCACTTATACCTTTATTACTTTCTAAATATTCAACTTGATTTGATTGTTCTTTTTTATTTTTTATAAGAAAAAATGCACTCATTACTATAATAAAAATAGCTATTAAAATACTTATTATTAATACCACTAAGCTTATTCCTTTTTGATTTTTTATTTTTTCTTTCATATTTAATCACATTCCTTTCACATTTTTATACATAACTACAAAAATTATACCAATAGCACATATAATTGTCTAGCAATTTTAGATGGAAATTTGTCAATTTTTGTTAACATTTGTTAATATTCGTAGCATATCAAACATTACAAATCACAGCCAATATAACTTTAAGCAGTCACTTATATATAGCATTTTGCAATTATAAAGGAACGTTCTAGAAAAAATATATTATTAATCCAAAGTTCTTTAATATAATAACATACCACAAATTTCTTTACGTTCCGTTCTATTCAATATTGCCTTATTAAATTAATCTTAAAGTTTCTTTTGCTATCATTAATTCCTCATTTGTTGGTATAACATATACTTTTACTTTAGAATCTGGCTTTGATATTAATTTTTCTTCTCCTCTCATATTGTTAGCTTCTACATCTATGTCTACTCCCATAAATGACAATCTTTCACAAATTCCTTTTCTTATATTTATCTGATTTTCTCCAACACCGCCAGTAAATATAATATAATCTACTCCATTCATTGCAACAGCATATTTTGCTATATAACTTGCAACTGAATATTTAAAGCAATCCATAGCAATTTGTGCTTTTTCATCGCCATTATTAGAAGCATCCTCTATAACTCTAAAGTCTGGAGCTAAACCTGAAATTCCAGATACACCTGATTTTTTATTTAATATATCTTCCATTTCACTAGCTGTTAATTTTTCCTTTTTCATTAAATAAGTTAATACTGATGGGTCTAAATCACCGCTTCTAGTTACCATTGGAATTCCACCTAATGGTGTTAGTCCCATACTTGTGTCTATTGATTTTCCACCTTCTATTGCACATATACTTGAGCCTTGTCCTAAATGACATGTTACTATTTTCATATCTTCTATTGATTTATTTAACATCTCTGCTAATCTTTTAGATACATAATCATGTGATGTACCATGTGCGCCATATTTTCTTACACCGTATTTTTTGTAATATTCATAAGGAATTGGATAAATGTATTTATCTTTTGGCATTGTTTGGTGAAATGTTGTATCAAATACTGCTACCATAGGTTTTCCAGGCATTACTTTTTTACAAGCTTCCATGCCTAAGGTTGCTGCTGGATTGTGCAATGGTGCAAATTCTCCACATTCTCTTATTTGTTCAATAACTTTATCATCTATAACAGCTGATTCCTTAAAAATTTCTCCTCCATGTACTACTCTATGACCAATTGCTCCTATTTCATCTAAACTATCTATTACTTTATAGTCTGGATTTGTAAATTGAGCCAATGTAAATTCTATGGCTTCTTTATGGTCATACGCAGCTTTTTTAATTTCAGTCTTTTTGCCACAAGCTTTATGTGTTATAAAAGCTTCTGCTTCTCCTATTCTCTCATATTTTCCAGAAGCTAAAACCTCCTCTGTTTCCATATTTATTAATTGATACTTTAATGATGAACTCCCACAATTTAATACTAAAACTTTCATTTTTTAAATCTTCCTTTCTTTCTATTTTATATTAATTACTAAACTACTTTAAATCTCTAATCATTAATATTATTTGTTATAATCTTATTCACAACAATAATTTATATATTTCAGAATGTAGTATTTCAAAATTTTGAAAAAAGCGGATTGAAAGTAATCAAGCTAGAAATTCTAATTAATTTTATGGAAAGAGTTCAAGGCTTGTCCTTGGAAGGGTGCCATAAAATTAATGTAGAATTTCTGCGATGATTAGCTTGAACGAGCATTTTTGAAAAATTTTGAAATACTACATTCTACTCAAATCATTAAAATGTGAATTTCAACAATTATTTTACTAACCTCAAAGTTTCTTTTGCAATCATTAATTCTTCGTTTGTAGGTATTGTATAGATTTTTACTCTTGAGTCTTCAGCTGAAAGCTCTGCTTCTTCTCCTCTTATTTTATTTTTTTCATCATCTATCTTTACACCTAAAAACTCTAAGTAATCACAAATTGCTTTTCTAGAAATTGGTCCTTTTTCTCCAATTCCTGCTGTAAATGTTAAAACATCTATTCCACCCATTGCAACAGCACATCTTGCAATATATGATGCTGTTAGGTAATGAAATACGTCCATTGATAATTTTGCGTGTTTTCCACCTGCTGCAGCTTCCACTTCAATATCCCTCATATCTATAGATACATTTGATATTCCAAAGATACCTGATTCTTTATTTAAGATATAGTTCATATCATCTGCATTTAAATTTTCTTTTTGCATTAAATATGTTAGTATAGAAGGATCTAAATCACCACTTCTACTTCCCATAGGAATTCCACCCATTGGTGTTAATCCCATGCTAGTTTCTACTGATTTACCACCTTTAACCGCACACACACTACAGCCTTGTCCTAAATGGCAATTTACTATTTTAAGTTCTTTTATATCTTTTCCCATAATTTCTGCAACTCTATTTGCAACATATTGATGAGAAGTTCCATGAAATCCATATTTTCTTATACCATATTTTTTATAATATTTATATGGTATTGGATAAATATACTTTTCTTTTGATATTGTTTGATGAAACGCAGTATCAAATACTACTACCATTTTCATATTTGGCACTATTTTTTTACAAGCTTCAATTCCTAAAATTGCAGCTGGATTGTGCAATGGTGCTAAATCAGAGCATTTTTTAATACCTTCTATAACTTCATCTGTAACTACAACAGATTTAGTAAACTTTTCTCCTCCATGAACAACTCTATGGCCAATTCCAGCTAATTCATCTAAGCTTTTCATTACACCATAGTGATCATTTGTCAATCTATTTAAAACAAATGCTATAGCTTGTTCATGATTTTTAGCAGGGTGTTCAAATTTATGTTTTATTCCATTAACTTTGTGTGTTAAAAATGAATTTGCCTGTCCTATTCTTTCGAAATTCCCTTTTGCTAACATTTCTTCTGTGTCCATATCAATTACTTGATATTTTAAAGATGAGCTTCCAGAGTTCAAAACTAAAATTTTCATAATTTCCTTGTATGATATATTTAATAACTTAAATAACCATACGCTCCTTTCATATTTATTT
>CAMJYG010000071.1 GCA_946409935.1 uncultured Clostridium sp.
ATTAAATTCTGGTGTATATGAAAGTACAATGAATTTTGGTACAAAATATTTTTCAGAATATTCTTTTATAATATCATATCCTCCTGTATTTTTATTTCCAAAATGTCCTCTAAAAATATCTGTTATTACAACATCTGGTTTTAATTCTTCTATTTTTTGCCTTTCTTCTTCATTAGACAATGCGTACCCTACAATTTCATAGTCTTCATTCTCTTTATCTATATTTAATAATATATCATCTACCATTTCTTTGTCATCATCTGCTATTAGAACTTTCAATTTTCTATTCAAAAGATATTGATTTTCATTATTTGCTACTTTATTTTCTTCCATAAATTCCTCCATTTTCTTGCACGATATTCGTGAATTGACATTAAAAAAATATTATTGCTTTATTGCTATAATGCTTTCAATACATTTAGAACATATTGTTTTATCATTAAATTTACTTATTCCTTTTGTTCTTCCACAAAAAATACAACTATCTTCTACTTTTCTTAAAATAATAGTATTGCCATCGGTATATATTTCCATAGGATCTTTTATATTTATCTCTTGTGAATCTCTAATTTCTTTTGGTATAACAATTCTGCCTAATTCATCTACTCGTCTATACACTCCTGTCTTTTTCATAATATAAAAAACCTCCTTTCCTGTTTATATACCATATTTTTATGCCTTTTACAATTACTGCCTTTATTTCTTCATTTTCTTGTTTATTTATTATTATATTACATATTTCAACTAAAAATATGATTTTTTGATTTATAGCCATTATACTACATTTTTCCAATTAGTCAACCCATTCAGTAGTCAAAACAACTCTTTTTCAGTTATATCAATAAAATAAAATTTTACGACATTTTTCTACATTTTTTTGCAAAAATAAAGAGAACTACACATTTTTATAGTTCCCTTATCTTTATTTATCACTATTTAAAGCATTATATATTGCTATATTAGTCAATTTGTATATTGATAATCCGTATTTAGTTTTAAATTCTTCTAATTTATTGTATGATGTTTCTCTAATTGCAAAATTATGAGCCTCTACAATTTCATTATCTGGCTTTTCATAGATTTTTACATTTTCCGTTTTAATCATTTCAATTATTGCTATATTCACTAATTTATTTATTGAAGCATCATATATATTTGATAATTTTACTAATTGCTCATATAATGAATTGTCTATTTCTATTCTTCTTTTTAAAAGGTTATCCTTTTTCAGTAAGTATTTATCAAAAGTATTCATTTTCTACCACCTCGCAATACTATTATACTGTCCTAAAATCTATTTTTTAATTCCTGTGTGGTAGTTCTTTTGACTACTGCATTGGTTTGTTAAGATTATTCTTCTATTGCTCTATTTTCACTATATATAATACTTATTGCTCCACCTTTTCTATCATACATTTTTAATTTTTTCAAATCTTTTTCATTATTACTATTTACTATAACTTCAATATTATTTGTATCTTCTTTTAAAGCAGATGATATTACAAAAGGAAGTTCTTTCTCTGCCATTGCATTACTAATCATATATTGTAATTCCGTTAAATAATTAAATGAATACTTTGCCTCTTTAAAAATTGTATTACTTTCTGTTATTCCTAATTTCTTACAAATCTCCTTTCGAGCAATTTCATTATCATCAGTTAATAAAATAACATTATTTCCTTTTTTATCAACATATTTTCCTCCATAATAAAATGGATAATTTTCATTTGAACTCTTATCTTCTCTTGTTAATTCTTTTACTCCTACATCTTTATCTTCTATTTTAAAATTTTCATTTTTTACTTCTTTTACTATTGAAGTTACTATGTTTATAAATTCTTCTTTTGATAGTCTATAAGCCTTTATATCAAATTTATAATCGTTATATTCAAAATAAGCCTCTCCAGATATTAAAGTAGGTTCTTTGATTCTTTCTCCTATAAATATTTTTACTATTGTACCATCTATTATAGATGCTTTCCCATCATCTAAATTTACAGGAACACAATCTCTTAACAATTTATTATTTGTAAAATTAAATTCAATATTTTTAATTTCTTCTTCGCTTTTATCTGTATAACTTATAGAATATTGTCTAAATTCTTTATAATTACTATCTTCAATACTTTCTCTTACATAAATCTTTCCCTGTCTTATTTCACTTAAATGTTCTGGTATATCTATTTTCTTTAAAAACAAAAATTCTTCTGTCAAGTTAGAATCTAACCATTTTGCATCATAGTCAAATATACTTCCTTTTTCTAACTTGTTTATATTTATTTCATCATTTACTTTTGTTGTACTTTCTACTTTAGGATTTGATTCTTCTACTATTGTATTATCATTCTTTGCTATCATAATATTGTCTTTATTGTTATTTTTATTAAGCATCACAACACTTACTAATACTATTGCTATAACACATATTGGACTTAATACATATTTTAATTTTACATTTCTCATACTAAATCCCTTCTCTCTAAAATAATTTAAGGAGTTTTTATTCTTTTTAGGTTGATAATCTTCTAATAAAAATTTATCATCTATATCATTCAATGCTTTTAATAAATCTAAATTATTCATATATATCAGCCTCCTTTAAATGTTCTTTTAATTGTTGTCTTATTCTTAATAAAGTAGTCTTTACATTGCTTTCACTCATCTTATTTTTTGAGCAAATTTCTTTAATTGTTTCAAAATACCAATATCTTTCTAAAAATATTTTTCTTTTTTCAATAGATAAGTTTTCTAAAAAATTATTGATATTTTTTACTAATTCAGTATATTGTAATTCCTGTTCTATACTTGTATTTGATGAACATTCTTGTAATTCTTCTAAAACTATCTCCATTGTTTGTTCTCTTTTTTTAGCATTTTTTCTTTTATACTGGTTTATTGCTAAATTTCGTGTTATCTTTGCTAAAAACAATTTTAATACATTAGGTCTTTGTGGTGGAATAGCATTCCAAGTATTCAAATATGTATCATTAACGCATTCTTTTGAATCTTCTTTATTTTGCAAAATATTATATGCTATGTAATTGCAGTATTTTCCATATTTCTTATCTGTTTCTAATATTGCATTTTCAGACCTATTCCAATAAAGTTCTATTATTTGATTATCTTCCATATTCAACTCCTTTCACTTAATAAGACAACAATTATTTTGAAAGGTTACACTTTTCTATAAAAAAATGGGCAAGTAAAAACGGCTTGTCCATTTATAGTCTTTATTTTTTAATCACTTGATTTTCCTGCTCCAATAATTTCTCCACTATTGCTATCTATATAAATATATAATGAAGTTAGTGGATCATTTTCATCAAATAATCTTATCTTCCACATAATTCTATTCTCATAATTTGCCTTTTTCCATTCTTCTGTCCAATGATATGATTTCGATATATCATCTAATCCTACCATTAATTGTATTGATATAGGATCATCAGTATTTTTACCACGAGCATAAAATTCTGACTCTCTTGGCTTTTGATATTGATATTTTTGATTTTTTGCCTCTTTTTCTGCAATATCTACAATTTCTGTTGGAGTTAATATTTGCTTTTTCTCTCCATTAAAATTTGTATAACACTTATTATCTTCTATATAATACTTTTGATAATAACCTTCCTCTATTTTAGATGTTTCTGCTTTAGTAGTATTATTTTCAGTTTTGTTCTCTTTAATATCTTTATCTTGTTGAATTTTCTCTATATCTTCCACAAGATTTTTTATGCCTGTATCGTACAATGGAAATGTGCTTTCAATTTTATATTGTAAATCATTTATTTTTTTGTTCAAACGAATATTGCTATAAATCAAATATCCAAATATTAAAAAATCAATTATTATAGCAATAATAAATACTATATATATTTTTTTATTTTTTTCCATCTTAACCACCTATTCTTTTATTTTGTTCATATTTACAACTTGATTCTAAAATAATTTTTGACTTTTGTCTAAAAATATCCAAAATATTATAAATCCTATTAAAGTCGCAATGATATTTATTATTGAATATATTTTATAATTAAATTTACTTTTTTTCTTCATATAAAAATTTATCGGCAATAATAAAATTAAGTAAATTAGTATAGTTACTATACCAAGCATAGCATTAAAACCTGCCTCCGATTCTGGTACTGCATATCCACTTCCTTTTGACATATTTGCAAAATATCCATATACTAATAAAAAGAAATATGTATCAATATATCCAAAGAAACCATTGTATATAATCGAAAATATTGTTATGATTTTTTTCTTTACATTATCTTTAAAATTTATAATTCCAATAATATAAATTAAACATATAGAAATTGCTATTCCCAATATTGTATATAAAACTGGCATACATTAAACCTCCAAACATCTATTTTTTTAATTACTTCCTTTTAATGATAATCCTAGTAATTGTAATTCTATATCTATTTTATTTATTTCAAAACTTTCAAAGCCATAATTTTTTAAATCCGTTCTTGTCTTCTTTGATAATTGTCCTAATGTTTTTACATTATCTTGTTTTAATTTTGTAAGCATTTCCTCTTTTATGAATAAAAATCTATCTATTGATTGTTTGCTATATTTTTCTTCCATTTTATTTGTTGTTCCTTTCTTTTATTGCTATCATATAATCTTGTGATTGCACCTGTTGTTCTTTACCATTATATTGGAATTTTGCACCAGTAAAATATACTTGATAGTTCATATTTTCTAGTCTTGTTTTTGCCAATTTTAAAAGTTCTTCAACTTGTTCTTCAGATAGATTTCTTTTTACTCTTAATTCATAAAAAGTACATTTAATATAATTTTCATTTTTTTCTATTTTGTTATCTAAATATTCTGTTACAAATTGTGTAGTCATAATTTCACTCCTTAACTGCTTTCCATTATAACACACATTTCTTTTTTTTTCTTATATTCTTACTTATTTTTACAATTTAACTCCTTAATTTCTGGCTTTATAATAAAATCTTTATGCCAATTTGTCATTATTACTACTAATCCAGAATATTGTATATTTTGTTCTTCCATATTATCTTTATAATCTATATTTATGTGTAAAAATTTATCTTCTCCCTCATCACTATAAGTTATAAATTTGTAATTTAATAATTTTTCTGTATTTTCATTTAAGATCACAACTGCAAAATAGTTTTCAAAATCTTTTTCATCTAATCTTCTCAAGTTTGAATATTTATCCATAAATTCTTTATATTCAGCATACTCTGTCACTTTCTTATAATATAATTCATTATTTTTTTGCCAATTTTCTATATTCACTTTAAGCTCATTATCCTTTATATTGAATTGTTTAAATACAATTTCTCCAACTGGTGCTTCAGAATTTGTTATTGGCTCTTTTACATCATCTTCCAGATAGTAACTTTTTATAGTTTCATATATTTTTACTGCTCCATATACTCCTCCTGCAAGTAAAATACTTATCGTAAATACTATTATAATTACTTTTGCAACTTTATTCATCTCATCAAATCCTTTCTTTAGCAGGATTTTTCTTAATTGTTTTTTACCTCTATGTACTAGACTTTTGGTATTTGAGAGAGTTTCGCCTAAAATATCAGCAGTTTCTTGATATGACAGATTTTCAATATTTACTAAATAAACAGCATTTTTATATTTTTCATCTAAAAGTTCTATTGAATCTAATAATTCCTTTTTACTTTCTTCTTTAGTAATAACATCAAGCACATCATTTTCTATTTGCTCATTATTAGATAAATATTCTTCTGCTATCTCATTTCTTCTATTTTCTATATTTATATAATTAAATGACTTACTTTTAGCCACTAAATAAATATAGTATTTAAAAGACACATCATTTTTCATTGGATTTTGCATTATATAAATAAATGTTTCTTGTGCTAAATCCTCTGCTTTTTGATAATCCTTTACTATATTGAAAATAAAATATATGATTTTACTTTTATATTTGTTGTATAAATATTCAAATGCTTGTTTTTCTCCACTTAAATAATCATTATATAACTTCTTATCTAAATCTCTCTCCATTTTTTACCTGCTTTCACTTATATAGAACA
>CAMJYG010000072.1 GCA_946409935.1 uncultured Clostridium sp.
ATTACTTATCTTGTTAACAAGCGATAAATTAATATTTTTTATTTAAACCATATTATTAAAGGCATTTATTAAATCTGTCATAAATACTTCTCTTGTTTCTTCATCTAATTCTAATACTGATAAATAAGGGTTTAAATCTTCAAGTTCTACTAATAATAATTTTCCATCTTGCGTTCTACAAGCATCTACTCTTTGAATACCATTTTTTATTCCATTCCATTTTATAATTTTTTGTGCAAATTCAACATCTTCATTAGTAAAATTATATTTTTCTAATGTCAAATCTAGCAAATATTGTTTCCTCTCATATCTGCTTTTCCTGTAAACTCATTAAACGTTTTTAAATTATTTGTATTTACTCTATCTACAAATGAATTGTAAATATCTTTAAATCCACTTACTCCTCCCGTATTTCTGAATACAATCAAATCTACATCTTTTTCAAAACTTTCTGAATTTTTTAGATTGCATAATACAACATCAAAATAATCTTTTAATTTTCCCGTTATATAAATATCTTCTTCATAATAATGTGCTTCTGAAGTCTCTCCATAAATATAACAAAATTCTTGATTTATATCTGTTGTGTTAAATCCTTTATTAATTTTATTTTGATAAATTTCTTTTTGTAATTGTTTTAAATCTACCATATATTATCTCTCCAAATTTACTTTATTATAGCATCCTGTAGATTCTTATTAAAAATTGATAATTATACAGTTTTTATACACCTATAATTTTATCTATTGAATTTTTTATCATTTCTTTAATTATTCTACAACTATTATCTAATTTTTCCTGTTCATTTTTTGAAAGTTCTAATTCTAATAATTCTCTTACACCATTTTTATTTATCACAGCCGGTACGCCAATATACACATCATCTTGTCCATATTTACCATCTTTTAAAAATGTGGAAACTGTTAATATGGAGTTATCATTATCTAATACTGATTTTACAATTTTACTTAAAGACATACCTATTCCATAGTATGTTGCTTTCTTCTTTTCTATTATTTCATAAGCTGCATTAACCACATTTTGATGAATTTCATCTAATTTACACACCTCATCATCATTATTCTTAATAATTTCTGTTATTTTTTTACACCCTACATAAGCATGATTCCAAGGTACAAATGAAGAATCACCATGTTCCCCCATTATATATGCATGTATATTTTTACTTGAAACATTCAAGTAATCAGATAAAATATATCGAAGCCTTGCAGTATCCAAAACAGTTCCAGAACCAATGACTTGATTTGATGGAAGACCTGAAACTTTGTAAACAACATAAGCCATCAAATCAACAGGATTACTAGCAACAATTATAACACCATTGAATCCACTATTCATAATATTCTTTGTAATATCTTTAATTATTTTTGCATTAGTTTCAACTAATTCTAATCTTGTTTGCCCAGGTTTTTGAGTAATTCCTGCTGTAATTACTATAACCTGTGCATCTTTGCATTCATTATAATCCCCTGCTTTAATTGTCATTTTTTGTGGTGCAAATGGCATTCCATGATTCAAGTCCATTTCTTCACCTTTGGTTTTATTTTTATCTATATCTATTAGAACAAGCTCATTTACACCTCCTCTATTTAACATTGTATATGCCATACTCATGCCTACAAACCCCGTTCCAACTAAAACAACTTTTCCATTCTTCATACACATCACTCCCTATTAACTAATAATGAAATAACCATTCTCAAATATATTATCATAATTGCCATAAGATTTCAATTCAAAAAAATATGTTTTATTATTAACAAAAAGTATACCATTTCGTGGGAGATTTCATGGGAGCGTTATAACAAATTATAACAAAGTATGAATTAAAATAAACATATCCAAAACCTATTGAAATAAGTACATTTGAACGATTTTATAAAGCTTAAAAAGCCTAAAAATAAGGGAAAAAAGAAAAAGTTCCGAAAGCTTTGCTATTACTAACTTTCGAAACCTATCTCGTTTTTTTCTGGCTCCTCAACCAGGAGCCAAAACTAAACTCGCTAATGCTTGTCACAAGCCAATCTTCTTATATGTAATTTTGCCTCGTGGCTAATTTTGTGGCTAAATTTTAACAAATTATGGCCAATTTTAACAAATTATAACTAATTTTTTATAATTTTACAAAAAATATATAGACAATTCTTTAGATTTAATATATACTAGCTCCAACCTCTTTACGAGGTAATCCCTTGAGAAAGGGGGTGTCAGAAAAACATGAATCGGTTATTTATTGGTTTGGCTATTGCTTCAAAAAATTGAAAAATTAGAAGAAGAATTAGCTAAATACCAAAGTCAAAATGACAAAAACTGATTTCAGTTCAGAGCAGTTCTCTACCTGCTCTGTTTTTTTGAAATAAAAAAAGATATGTGTCTCTACACACATATCAAGTGTCAGCATGAATCGGTTAATATTCATTGCTAAAATTATTATAACACCATTTTTATTATATGTCAAATATTTTTATTTTATACTACATGTTCAGAATATTCAAAAGTTCAGAACCTCAAAATATTGCAGTTTTTTTATTTATTTAGCCTTACTTCAATATAATCATTTAATACCATTTTTATTTTTTCCATTTTAGTTTTAGAATCTTTATTTTTATAATTAAATCTATCAACTAACACACTTATGTAATTATTATCTTTTACTATTTGTAATGTTTCTTTAAAATATAAATCAAACGTAAAAGCAAGTACACATATCCAATAATCTAATGGATAATTTCTATCATGAATATCAACGCATTTATTTAATAATACTGTCTCATACACTTTGTCAGATATTAAACTTTCTTCCAGTTCTTCTTTACTATTTACTCTACCAGCAAATATTTCTTCTATTTTTTCTTCTTTTTTTACTCTATAATTATCTAATTTGTCAGCATCTCTAATAATTCTAGCATGCAATAAAGATCTATCATCTAAATTTTCTTCTATTTTTAATCTGTTATGATTTTCAATAGCATTTTTTATAATATAATCATACTTATCATCTTCAATAAATTTTCTAATTAAGTTGTCCTCAAATAGCATTTTTGAAGCATATGTCGCATGATTAAATTTAGCACTATTAAATCCATTCATAACTCTTATTTCTTCAAATCTACCTATATCATGAAGTAATCCTATTAGTTCTGCAAGTTGTATATCTTCCTCTGATAAATTTAATTTAGTTGCTAATTCTTTTGCATTATTAGAAACAAAATATGTATGAACTACTTTAAGATTAAATCCAAAATCTTCTTGATTATCATATTTATTAATAAATTCTTTAAATACCAATCTTGCTTTTTGTATATCTATCATATTTCCACCTTCTATATATAATTATATCACACATTTTTAGGATCCAAGGAATTCGTAATATTACAACATCCTGAACATAACAATAAATTGCAACTAATTTCATTCATTTATTGTAATATATTAGTTACTCATTTCCCAACTTTTAAAGTAAATACATTCTAAATTATCATTAAATTTTATTTCATAAATACCATCATAATCAATATCATTTTGTTTTAAAATCCATTGTGCAATAAGAATATTATTATCAATTGCTAATACTTTAAACTCTATATTTTGTATATTTTCATTTTTTATATGTTCCCATTCTTCTGATATTTGTTCAATTGTTGTGTATGGCTTCATAAATGGTGTTTCTTGATAAAAGGTTGTTTTTGTAAATAATGAAACTGCACTTTCTATATCTTTATTAAACCAGTATTCTTTTAATTCATTCAACCATTCTTCTGCATAATCTCTATTCATAATATCCTCCCAAAAAAATCACTATTTTTTATACATTTAAACTTTTATTCCATAATCCATTAACATTTTTTCTATATCATCAACATTATTAGGTAAAACTACTCTCCCCAAAATTCCCATTTCATTTGCAGTTTTATAACTTCTTCCTGTATCGTCATCATTTATAAAGATACTCTCTTCTGGTTTTAAATTATATCTATCAAGTAGTATTTCAAACACTTTTTTATCTGGTTTCTTTATGTGTTCATGTGCTGAAATTATAATTCCGTCACATATTTAAAAAAAATCATCATCTTTAAAATATCCAAATGTCAAATTAGTCATATTCGATAATACATATAATTTGTATCCTTTTTCATATAGTTTTTTGGCTAATTCAACTACATCTCTATTAATCGTTTGAACTTTATACCAATTACTTAAAAAATTATCTGTTAAGTCTTTAAATTTAAAATTATTTCTTGATTGTAGTTAATTATTATATTTCCTAAGTCAAATATTATATTCTTTATCATATCTATATCTCCTCTAAATTGTAACTTATCTTTCACCTCCAAATTCATATTCATCATATTTTCCTATTGCTCTTTTTAGTCCTGCATCTTTAGCTATTTTTAAATATTTCTCAGATAATTTTAAATTTTTATCTGTTCCATTTCCATTATAATAAAAGTTTGCTCCTAAATCATATATTGCTGCAATATGTCCATTGTCTGCACATTCTTTTATTATTTCAAATGCTTTTTTATAATCTTTTTCTATTCCACCCAATCCAAAATAATAATATGCACCTATAACAAATTTTGAATAAACTCTTTCAATATTATCTATATCTTCTGAATTAACTAATTGAATAATTTTTGGATATGCTTTCTTTAATAGTTCATTTCCTTTTTCTTCATCTATTGGTAAAGCATGTCCTAAACCAAGTTCATAAGATATTCCTAAAGAATATATACATAATGGATATCCTAAATTATTGCCTTTTTCATAATATTCCAAAGCCTTATCATAATCTTGTTCTGTATCATTTTCTTCTAAATCATAACTTCTTCCTAGTATATAATATGAAAAACCATCTTCTTTCTTTTTTAACTGTTCTAAATCAAATTTTATAATATTCATAGAAAACTCCTCAACAAATTACTATTTGTGTTTTAAATATATTATCATAAATATAATAAAAATTCAATTACAATACTAATCAAAAAAGTATACTCTTTTGTGGCTAATTTCGTGGCTAATATATAACAAATTATAACAAATATAGACAAACACTAAAATCTCCAAAACCTATTGATACAAGCAGTTTTAGAAGATCTTATTAGAATTTTATAGGTATATTTCTTCTAAAAATAGAAAAAGTTCTGAAACCCTTATATTTCTAAGTTTCAGAACTCGGAACTTAAACACTTTTTATTCTCTAAATTTTAGCTAACCATTGAAAATGGTTA
>CAMJYG010000073.1 GCA_946409935.1 uncultured Clostridium sp.
TACAGGCTGTAAATATGTGAGTTTTTTTGGCTCAAAAACCTTTAACTAGTAACAACTCAGAAATTAATATTATTAAAAACTATTCCATTTAAAATTATTTTGTTATATAATTATATTCAAGTTAGTGAGGTATTTATGAAATTATTTAGAAAAATATTAATTATAATTTTAATTTTATTAATTATTGTAGCAAGTTTCTTATTTTTTATTGGCTACGGATATTATTCCAATGCACTAAAAGAAAAACCATTAATATCTAGAGTAGAAGAAATTACCCAAAAAGAAAATTACACTCCATTTAATGAATTACCCAAAAATTACATATATGCTGTTATAGCAACTGAAGATCACAGATACTATGATCATGGTCCAATTGATTTTATTGGCATTACAAGAGCAATTTATACAAATATAAGTTCTGGAGAACTTAGTGAGGGTGGTAGTACAATAACTCAACAAGTTGCAAAAAATGTTGTATTTACTCAAGAAGCAACCTTATCTAGAAAACTTGGAGAACTTTTTGCTGCATATGATTTAGAAAAAAATTATAGTAAAAACGAAATTTTTGCATTATATGTTAATTCTTGCTATTTTGGTGATGGATATTATTGCATTTATGATGCAAGTCAAGGTTACTTTGGTAAAACTCCAAAAGAATTAAATTTAGACGAAGCATCTATGCTTGCAGGAATACCAAATGCACCTTCTGTTTATTCTCCTTCTGTTAATCCAGATTTAGCAAAAAAAAGACAAAAACATGTCTTAAATAAAATGGTAGAATATGGATATATAACCAAAGAAGAAGCTGAATCGATTTAATTCAGCTTCTTTTTAATTAAATTTTTTGGTTACAATTCACGACTATGTCTTTATTCATATTTGAAAAATATTTATATATTAACATTTATATATTAGATTATAATCGGCCGTGAATTGTAACCTCCAAGTCCAACATTAATATTTATATTTTTAAAAATACTTGTAACTGTATATAAATAGCTTGCACCCTCTTCTATATCATCTGAATTTATGTCTCCATATAAATTAAATGCTAATCTACACATATTTAAACTTTCATTAGTTTGCCAAGGTTTATTAAAAATATTAATATTAATCTCGTTTGTATTTATATTATAAATTTCATTAAAATATTTCATTGTTATATCATTATTTGATAATACGTATATTAAGCTTTTTATATAACAATCAATCCTCTTTGCTGTCCTATTTTATCATTGAAAAAAATTTCATTTTCTTTATTAATAAAAAACATATTATACCCCTTTAATATAATATGTTTTTTATTTCATTTTTAGAACAAATCGGAAAGCTAATAAACTTGTAGTATGTTATTTTAAACTATAAATTTTAATTAGCAACAAATTATAAATAGTAAAGCTTTCCGTTAATTTGTTCTGGTGCAAAATTTTCGTCAGAAAATTTCTGTACAACGCTTAAGGCAAATCCCTTTTTATACAATAGGAAAGAATAACTTTTCTATTGTATAACATTTTTAAATTGTTAATGTCTATAACCTAAAATTACAATATAATCTTGATTCTCTTGTGAATATTTATTTATAAAATTTTCTCCAAAATCCTCTAATATTATTGACACATAATTCTCTCATTTATTTTCTTCTAAATAAATTCTTTATTTTGTTAAAAAATCTAGCGAATATACTTTCTTTATATAACTCCATTTGAACATTGTTTTCCGTTTCTTCTTGCTGTGTCATTTCAATTTTTGTTTCCCTTTTCTTAAAAATGTCATTAGGATTATATCTTTCTAATAACTCTTTTTGATATCTGTTTTCATTTTCATAAAATATCTGTTTTAATTGTTGTTTTTCCTCATCTGTTGACCAATAATTATATTTTATAACTGCAATTAAATCTTTTGTTTTTTTCGAAAATTCTTGTTCTAATAAACTTTTATTAGTATCAATATTTATATTATATTGCTCATTAGATTGGTTTTGTATAAGTTCAATTAATTTCTTTGGTAATTTATCAATATATGATTGTGGTAAGTATCCTAATAAACAATTAACTTCTGTATATGCTTTAATATAACTAACATTATTACCAATCATCATCAACACTCCATCCTTCATCTTCGTTGCCCCAAATGCCATCTTCCTTCGCTTGTTCTTGTTTGGCTAACCTTTGTACATCCTTTATATTCTGGCTCATATCATTAAATCCTGATATTGCTGTTTCACTAGACAATTTTTGTAAATCATCCCCTAATGTACTTGAATTAAATTTTTTCTTTTTTTCCTCCTTAGGTTCAATAATTCCTTCTCTCTTATAATAGAAAGATTTTAGATAATATTTAGAACATAATTGAGGTTTTCTATCTTTTTGAGTAATTCCTAAATACATCTTTAAAACTTTGTCAACATCTACTGATAATGAAGGATCTAAACCTGCAACTTGGTAAACAATGTCGCAAAAATCTTTTTCATCATTGTAGCTTCTTACGGCTTGTACTAAGAGTTCATCAATTATTTGTTGGTATATAGCAACGCTGTTTTTATTGTCTTTTGAAATATCTACAATTTTATTAATCAATCCTTCTAGTGATAAATAATCCCCATTATTTCTTAGAGGAAATTCGGTTCGATACTTTTCTTGGCATTTTTGCCTAAACCCCGTTGTTCTATTGTTTTCAAATCTTTGTATTATTCTATTTATTAGAGCAGGATTTTGTGTTTTTTCGTATTCTTTTAGCATATTTTCAATTTCAAGATGTTCGTTTTCAACGACTCTTTCCCTATCTATCATAACTAAAGGAATACCATGTTGTGAAGCAACCATTAAAGATTTTTGATAATCAGGACTATTTTTATAATCCTCATTTGTAATACTATCTGCAATGTATATAATGTATGAAGGTTGCTTTTTATCTCCATTGCTATTAAATCTATCCCAGTTTGTTTCATTTCCATCTGTTCTTGTATTATTAGCTTGTTCAATAGGGGTTAAAAATCTACTACCTGAACCTTCATGTGCAGTCATATTTTTTTTTGCATCCATAGTTCCTATTGTATCAAATTGTTCATTCATTTGCATAGAGGCCATATCCCAAGGAGCTGAAGCTACTAATGCAGAGTTTTCAAAATCAGTAAAGCCATAACAAATTGCATTTTCCTTTGCAAGTTCTAAACTTTCATTAGATATCATTCTAGTACAAAAAACATGATTGGTTCTATTTGTCCTGTTCCATGATTCTGGGTAAGAATTATAATCTCTATTTCCAGATGAAAATGCGCCAACAACATGAGTACACATATAAAAGTTTGTACCAGCATTATATATAGGCACTTTTCTGCCATCAATTTCAACTACTTCTACAATATCTTTTTCACTTGGTTTATAAAAAGTATTGTTATACATCTGAGCAAAACTATCTCTAATTTCGGTATCTATATAATTAAAATTTTCAATATCTGTTGCAGTTAACTCTAACTCTTCAATTTGTTCTAAATTTTCAGCAGAAATTATCTGGGTTAAATCTTTAAGCAATGTATGTATTTTTTCATTTCCAACTATTTCTTGTGTTCCTTCTATACTAAAACCATATTTTTGGCATAATAATTTTGCTTGGCTTAAACTAATACCATAATTTTTCTCTATTGTTGCAAATTTAACTCTATCTAATGTAGATAAATTTTTTATATATTCTGATAAACCTTCTGTATTTTCAGGATTATCAAGAAGTGCATTACATACATTATTTTTTATTTTTTCATAATTTCTAAGTTGCTCAATGCTTTCAATTCCAAAATAGTTTTGATCTTGATTAATAAGATTAAAATAGTTTTTAAATAATTCACTGTTATTGCTTTGTAATACACTATCAGATAATTCACTAAAATTAGGATTATTTAGTGCTTTGACAATCATGTTACTTCCTGTTATCCAATTATCAGGTGTCAAAAAAGTATCTTTTAATTTAAAGAACAATGCATATTTGTTATCATCCAAATTTATCAAAGTATCTTGAAATTTCCTATCACAAACTATTCTTGAAAGCTCCTCAAAAGATAGTTTTGATATAAATTTATCGCTTAAAATCTCAAAATTGATAGTTTTTAATAATTCATTATTTATATCATAAAGTTTCTTGAAAGTTGCTTGGCTTTCAGTACCGATGTTATATTCGGCAAAGGCAGCTTTAAGTTCTTCTATTTTCATTAATTACTCCACTTCTAATTATTTACTTTATAATTTTTATATATTTTTTTCCATTTTATCATAAATTCAAAATAAATATATACCTGTTTAATTATTTTATCTTATTTTTTTATATATTTGGTATTTCTTCCACTTCCAATTATCTTTATCACACCATTTTTGACCATTGTTCCTAAAACTGCCTCTACTGTAGTTGCACTCACATCTGGTAAAATCTTGCATATTTCTGCTTTTGAAATAGGAGTTAAATTATTTAATACAGTTGCTTCAATTCTTGCTTTTTTAGTCAATTTATTACTATTTACAACATTAAATCTTTTATCTAACTCTTTATAGCACATATATAATGTTGATAGAAAGTTTTCAATAAATGGAACATAACTATGTTTGTTTTCTTCCCAATCAATAGAAGATAGTCGTAATGCTTCATAATAATTACCTTTGCTGTTGTTGATTTGTTCTTCAAAAGAAATATATTTACCAACATCAAATCCATTTTTATATAATAGTAATAACGTTAATAATCTCGACATTCTTCCATTTCCATCTCTAAAAGGATGTATGCAAAGAAAATCAAGAATAACACATGGTATTAATAATAATTGATTAATATTAATATTGTTACATGCATCATTATATGCAAGTACAAGTTGCTCCATTGCTTTCGGTGTTTCTTTTGCATCTAATGGCTTAAATCTTATTTTTCTATTTCCGTGCTTATCTTCTTCAATAATGTAATTATTATTTATTTTATATTTCCCTGCATCTTCAGCTCCAGTGTATGACATCATTATTTCATGTAATTTTAATATTGTATCCTTATTCAATTCTATCTCCTCATAATGTAAGTGAATTTCATTTAAAGCATCTCTATATCCTGCAATTTCATTTTCATTATGATTTAATGGTTTACTATTTTG
>CAMJYG010000074.1 GCA_946409935.1 uncultured Clostridium sp.
GGAAATTATTAATCATTAGAAATTTAAGGACTAGACCATGGAGATTTAATGAACTCCAAAGATCTTTAGAAGGTGTTTCTCAAAAAGTGCTAACCACTTCCTTAAAAGAAATGATTAATGATGGCTTAGTTACTAGAAAAGACTATAAAACCAATCCACCTAAAGTAGAGTATTCATTAACTGAATTAGGATTAAAAATGATGCCAATAGTTGATTCAATGGCAGAATTTGGAAATTATTACAAATCGTTATAAGTTTCTAGTTAAGTAAAAAAGGACTGACACATTGTATCAATCCTATTTAATAAAGTTGGCCTTCTCTAACACAAAAAATGCTTGAGGGGCTTATCTCTAACACCGAAAATGCTTAAATTGTGCCGCTTTTGAGCCAATTTTATTATTCTTTCCTTAATATGCGCTTTGAATAAAAAAGTGAGAAATCATTTCTTCTCCACCACTTTTGTGAAATTTTGTCTAAATATTTTCAAAAATTCCAAATGTGATTTTGACTTTTTTGCCATCAAGTCTTTCTGCTATTCCTCCGATGAAATATTCATATGGGCCATCATATTCCTCATCATAATCATAAGCTTGATCGACCGCCTCTTGAATTTCGTCTGGTCTGGTGTCTAATATTTCGATTTTTTCTTCTCTATTCAAACCAAAGCCAGCATAATTATATGTTATATATAAATGGCACAAATTGATTAAATCTCGTCCTTTCTTTCCTGTTAATCTATTTCTTAAATCGTAGGGATAAGTTTTCCTATCACTACCTAAGAAAAGTTCTTCTTTGCGGTAATCCTTAGACTCTGTGATGTTTAGAATGATTGTTCCACCAATTATTTCACGATGCATTAATCCTTCTATATCGTTTAGTTCATTGCTGAACTTCAAATCAACAGATACAATTTCATCATTAAATACTTCAAAAAATTCACAGTTTTCAAAACTAAGATAGATTTTTTCAATTTGTTTTGTTTTTATTGGTTGAAGATTAATAAAGAAATTATCGGAATCATATGGCTCATCTATTAGATTTGGATAAGCTTCAATAATAATTTTATTATTCTCTTTCTTTGCTTTGAAATTACCGACAATTAAATAACTCCAATTGTCATCGTCAAAGAATCTCAAAGCGGTTATTCCACCATCTTCGATTAGACGTTTTTCAAGTACAGATGGTCTGTCTTTGCGAATGTTATAATCATTAGACAAAAGATAATCGTCATAGCAACCGCCATAAGTTTTCTTAAACTTTAGACGCATCTTCCCACTTCTTGCCTTTTGAACATAGCCATTGTCATATGCCACTAAGCGATCATAGTATTCAAAATGTTTGCTGATTACTTCTGTGTGATAGATTGGAAAATAATCTCCATTGTCAAAAAAGATTTGCACAAACTTAATAGGACCAATTGAACTAAAGCAGTCCTTTTTGGAATGATAATAAGTGTTTTTCATTTTTAAAATTCTCCTTTCAAATGTCTTTGCTTCAACATTCAAAAGAAAGCATGCAAATAAAAAATCGCATTTCACTAATGTCCGTATTAGTTGCCTGCGAAATTACCTATGTTAATATAACTTAACCACTTCGTTATGATAAGGAACAACAACTATAACAAACATTAAAGTACTTTCTTACTAAGTTGAAAACTTTTCTTTAAAGTTAAATTCATAGTTTTTTTGATGTTGTTCTCCTTAAATGACCGCAGTTATTGTATTAAGAATATGATAATGTTTCAAGAGTTTTCTAAGAGATACCATTAAAGACAATTCGGCTTTCGTTTTGGAATATTCTCCAGCGGACCTGGGTCGCGGATATTTCCAGATGAAGACGATGGGCTCATAGTAGCTTGAACACAATTATTTGTTAATTGTATGCAAAAATATACCAAGTAACACCTCAGCTAATGCGTACTTTATACTGCTCAAATTAGGTGACACTCCATAGTTCGAATCCAGTTGACGTATTATTTTTCATTAGCACTACCAAAAGGCCAAAATTCATTATAGAGCTTAATATTGGATAAAAATGAGAAGTGTCAAAATCTGTATTTTTTTGACAAAAATCAACATTTTCCGGTATAAAAACAAAAAAACCAACAATGAATTGTTGGTGTTTGTCGGTTTTGGCCTTCTCTAACACGAAAAATGCTTAAAAGGCATATCTCTAACACCGAAAATGCTAAAAATTTGATAATTTTGGGACTTTTTCGATAAGTCTTTTCTCAAAATTACATTAACGGGTATCAAAGTTTTTCAGTTTTTCTATTACAGTTATACTTATTTAAAATAAATATAGTTTATACGAATTATATTGATTCTCTATATATAGAGACTATGTCTTCTAAAATATTTCTATCGATATTATTATCTATAAACACGAGGTTTGTTTCTCTTATCAAATCTAAATTTTCAATGGGGAGCCCTACTAATTTGTTTTCTTTTATTTCTCTAGAACAAGCACTCTTTGGCAAAATAGAAATTCCAAGATTTTTTCTCACAAGCATTTTAATAGAAGCTACATTATCCATTTCTAGAGATAAATGGAAATTGTTAATATCTTCGTCCATTTTCGCCAATTCATTAACGAAAAGAGTTGAGGTACCACTTTCAAGATTTCTTAAAATAAGATTTTCTTTTTTTAAATCGTTAATAGTAACTACTTTTTTATTAGCAAGAGGATTATCTAAAGAAACAACCGCTACCAAAGAATCGGTGCCAAGCAAAATAGAGGAGAATTTTTTATTAGTAATCTTTCCTTCAATTATTGCTAAATCAATCTGATAAAGGCTTAATTTCTCATAAAGATTTTTTATAGAGTCAGAAATAATTCTTATATGTGATCCACTATTTCTTTCTGAATATTTTGCCATGATTTCTGGAGCGATGTTACTCTCGGAAGTATGGGTAATACCAACTGTCAAATTATTAGCACATTTCTTGTAATCTTTTAGTTTGCGATTCATATCGTTGTAAAGAGATTGAATACGCAAAGCGTATTTAATAACGATTTCTCCTTCTTTTGTTAGGAAAAGATTATTGTTTGAGCGAATAAATAATTTAGCATCAAATTCCTCTTCTAATTGTTTGACGTGTTGACTAACAGCGGGTTGAGTCAAATTTAGTTCTTTTGCGGCTTTAGTAAATGAATTTACTTTGCTTAATTCGATGAGAGTTAACAATTTTGCATCCATGCATATAATTATAAACTTTTTTTATAGTATTGAAAGTTTTTCTTATTTATTTTTTCTTGTTTTTCGACTAAATTCAAATAGGAAAGTTTTTTCAATTTACTGTTATGACTAATAATTTAGATTTAAAAAAGAAAGATTTGTTTGAAAATAAACCTGTACTCCAGGCGATTTTAAGTTTAGCTATCCCTTCTATTATCGGGCAGCTTATTCTTGTCATCTATAATATTACCGATACATTCTTTATTGGATTAGCAGCGAATAATATGGCGGATAAGGCATTAGGGAATGCTTTAGTAGCTGGCGTAACTATTTGTATGCCTGTATATATGATATTAAGCGCTATATCAAATTTATTTGGGATAGGTGCCTCTAGTGTTATATCTCGTTCTCTTGGAAAAAATAATCCATGGAGAGCTAAAAATGCATCTCGCTTTGCTTTTTATGCTTGTTTAATTACAACGTTAATTTATTGTTTATGCATTTTTATTTTTAGTAACCCTTTATCTATTTTATTATCAGGAAACAAATCTCCTGAAACTTCTAGTTACGCTAGATCATATATCTTATATTGCGTAGTGATATTTGGTATTCCAACAGCAATTAATACACTGTTTTCCCATTTATTAAGAGCGCAAGGAAAATCTAAGCATGCTTCTTATGGGATTGTTTTAGGGGGATTACTAAATGTCGGTTTAGATCCTCTATTCATGTTTGTTATCATGCCATCAAATCCAGAAGTTGCCGCAGCTTTAGCAACCGGGATAGCGAATTCTATCGCGTTAATTTATTACATTATCCTAATGATAATCAGAAAAAAAGATTTAGTAATTTCTATTAAATTTTCTAAAAAGATGTTCACAGAAAATATTCCTGGCGAAGTTATTAAAGTCGGCATTCCAGCTTGCTTGATGACCTTATGTGAAAATATTTCTTATATGATTCTTGATGCTTTAATTGGTTCAGTTATTGTTGTTAAAGCAGAAAGCGATGCCGCACTAGCAGGTATTGGAGTCGCCAAAAAAATCAATATGTTTGCTCATTCTTCCGTGAGAGGCATGACACAAGGCGTTTTACCTATCATCGGTTATAACAAGGCTAGTGGAAATCGTAAAAGAATGTCAAAAATTGTCTATGTTAGTGGCGCTATTTCAATAAGCATTGCTTTGGTAGCTATGATTATTTCTATGATTTGGGCTGCTCCTTTATCCAGTATTTTCATCCACGAAAATAATTCTATTGCTTACGCCACAAAATTCTTAAGAATATTGTGTATCGGTGGTCCTTTTTCTGCCGTTGCTTATACAGTTATTTCATTTTTCCAAGCTGTCGGTAAACCTTGGAGAAGTCTTGTTTTAGCCTTATTAAGAAAAGGAGTTTTAGATATACCTTTAATGTTTATCTTCTTTTCTATCGCAAAAATAGAAAATAACTCTATTGGACCAGATCTTATAGTTTGGGCCACTCCTATTACCGATATTATTTGTTCTCTTGTAGCAGTTATTTTGTTTTATGGATATGTTAAACACAATGGTAAAAATGCACCCTCTTTTAATAAGCAAGAAAAATTACCATCTCTAGAAGGCTAATAATTATGGATAAGATTATTGATATAAGACATAGAAAGCATGCTAGAAAAATAATGATTATATTTTATGGTAATGGAATTTTTTATGGCATTTACAATGAAATAAAAATGGAAGGCTATGAAATATCCATTAATTATATGTATTCCAGCAAAGAAAAAGATTCTTGCGTTATAAATATGACAGTTAAAAGAAGAAACAAATCATTTGATAAATATATTGCGTTTTTAGCAGATAAAGTATTTTGCAAAACTATTTATATA
>CAMJYG010000075.1 GCA_946409935.1 uncultured Clostridium sp.
CTTACGACCTTCGGGTTATGAGCCCGACGAGCTGCCAACTGCTCCACCCCGCGATGTTTAACTTTTTTTATTATAACCTCATATAACAAGTTTGTCAATACTTTTATATAATAAATTTATAAATATTAACCTTACAAGTTACAATTCAATATACATTTTATAATTCCATTTAAAATATTATATTCAAAATTTCATAAAATATGATAAAAAACTAATGTTATATAAAACCTTAAATTTTTATATAACATTAGTTTGTACTTTCTCTTTTCTTCTAATTTTTCAACCTATTTCTAACCTTTACTTTTTCACAATTTTTGCATTTCTCGTTATTTGCATCATAGCCACAATCTAAATCTCCTAAATTAAGAACTTTTCCTATGTATTTATCCAATTTCTCCATAGTCTTTTTAGACATAGCATGTTTCATCGCCTTAGCTTCTTCTATTGCATTCTCTCTTTCTATATCTAAAACGTCAACTAAAAACATTTCTAAAATATCTTGTTTTTTTATTATTTCCTTCGCTTTAAATTCTCCTTGCTGTGTAAGCGTAATATCTCCATATGTTTCATAATTTATTAATTTTAAATCCTTTAAAGTATTTATAGCTTTATTAACACTTGGCTTCGTAATTTTTAATTTTAATGCAATATCTGTTACTCGTACTTTTTCATTATTTTTTTGAATTATATAAATTGTTTTTAAATATTCTTCTTGTGAACTGGTTAATTCCATGAGTTTCCTCCTTGTTAGTTTCTTCTAACATTTTACTATAATCATCTTTTTTTGTCAATTACCCTACCTCGTTCTGCATGAGCTTTTAAGTTAGATATAACTGAGCAATATCGTGTTTTCATATCACTATAAAATCTTTAATATTATCAAATTTTGCATCTCCTATACCACTAACATCTTTAATAGCTTCAATACTTGTAAAATTACCATTTTCTTTTCTATAATTTATAATTTTCAAAGCTGTAGATGGGCCTATTCCTGGCAAAGTTTCAAGTTCTGTTTGAGTTGCTGTGTTTATATTGACTTTTAATTCTTTAGAACCATTATACGATATTTGTTCGCTTTGTTTTTCACCTGAAGTAATAATATAATCATTCATATTACTTGTTTGAAAGTTTTCTTGAATATTATTTTTTTCATTTTCTTTTTCTTCTTGTTCATCATTATTAGGAATATAAATTTTCATTCCATCTTCTAATTTATAAGCTAAATTAATATCTTTTAAATTGGCATCTTCTTTAAGACCTCCAGCTCCTTCAATTGCATCAGATACTCTACTATTTTCATTTAATTCCACTATACCTTCATTAACAACTGCACCTGATACATGCACTACAATTTTTTCTTGTATTTGATTATTACTTATATTCTCTTCTCTTTCATCTTTATCTTTAATTTCTTTCGTTTCACCTAACTTAATATTCTCTTTAGTTACTTTATTTTCTTCGTTCTCCACTTTTTCTTCAGTATTAGCTTCATTTTCTATTATTTGAAACTCTTCATCTTTGTTGTAAAAAAAGTATAATCCTAGACCTATTATTATACATACTATAGATCCTATTATTATTTTTTGTTTTTTACTAAAATTATTCATGATAACCTCCTGTTATTTTTTGATACTCAACTAGTAGTTACAAACTTTTTAAAAATTATTAACAATTAATTGAAAAAAAAATAAAAATAATATATTATAATAAAGATTAATTATTAAAATTTACAAATTATATGCATTTAACCCAATATAAGAAAGGAAAAAAAATGAAACTAAAAACGTCAAAACTATTTATATCAATAATTATAGCAATAATTTTAATACCAAACTTTTCATTTGTATTTTCTGCTTCTGAAACACCAGAAATAACCTCAGAAGCAGCATTTCTAATGGATAATAAAACAGGAAAAATCCTATTTGATAAAAATTCTGAAAAAAGAATGTATCCTGCAAGTACAACTAAAATAGTTACAGCTATTTTAACTCTAGAAAATTGTAAACTTGATGATGTAGTAACAGTAAGCTATAATGCTGTTACGTCTATACCAGAAGGCTATTCTAGTGCAAATTTACAAATTGGGGAACAATTAACAGTAGAACAATTATTACAAGTTCTTTTAATTCCGTCTGCAAATGATGCAGCTAATGTTTTAGCTGAACATGTTGGAGGTTCTATTGATAGTTTTATTTCTATGATGAACACAAAAGTTAACGAACTTGGTCTTACAAATACGCATTTTACAAATTCCTATGGTAAACATGATGAAAAACATTATACAACTGCAAAAGATTTAGCATACATTTTTAAATATTGCATAAAAAACGAGAATTTTAGAAAAATTGCAGGTAGTGCTTCTTGCGCTATTTCTGCTACAAATATGTATGGTACAAGAAAATATTCTTCTACTAATCAACTTATTGACCCAAGTAGCAAAAATTATTACAAATTTTTAACAGCAGGAAAAACAGGTTTTACAACAGAAGCTGGTGACTGTCTAGTTTCTTGTAGTTATCAAAACAATTTGGAATTAATATGTGTTATACTGGGCGGAAAAACAGTAAATGGATCTTCAACGAGATTTTCTGAAACTAAAAAATTATATGAATATGGTTATAATAATTATTTAATAAAGCAAATTTTAAGTAATAACTCTATTGTTAAAAGCATAGAAGTCTCAAACGCTACACAAGAAACTAAAAATTTAGATTTAGTTCCAGAAAATTCATTAGAAGCATTAATTTCTATAGAACAAGAAAATACAACTTTTGAGCCAGAAATCCACTTGCAAGAAAACATATCTGCACCAATAGAAGAAGGAACTATTTTAGGAACTGCAAAATATACAATTAATGGAATAGAATATAACGTTAATTTGATTGCATCACATTCAGTTGAAAAATCAATATTGCTTGATACAATTTTTAAAACTCTGGTTGCTACTTTTATTATATTTTTAATTTATGAGTTTTTTCACTTAAATAGAAATAAGAAAAGAAGGAAAAAACTATAAAAAGAGCAAATAATAAATTATTTGCCCTTTTTATTTTATCACATTTTCGTAACTTTATATTAGATATAGTAAAATATTCGCATCCTATTTGTAATCTGCTCCTATTACAATAGTTATATCTACTTTACTTGAACTAGATTCACTACTTGAAATTACACCTACACCAATTACATCTTTTATATTTTTTAAATATGTTTCCTTTATTCCCTTTTTATCAGCTATTGTTGTTTTTGATGTTGTATTTGTAGTCCCTGTTCTTGTTACTTTATATCCAGCTCCTTCTAATTGTTTAACAACTTTTTGTAAGCTAGAATTTTCCCCACTTCCATTTAATACTTCTAGTTTTATATCTGATTTATTTATTGTTTGTTGTGTTTGGCTAGTTGTATTATTAGCTGTTATGTTATTTGATGTAGTATTATTTTCTGTTTTGCTGTTTTCCGCTTCGCTGTTATTTGATGTTTCATTTTCTGTTTCTACTATATCTCTATTATGAAATATTTCTTCTATTAATTCTTTAGCTTCGTTTTTATTTACTACATAAATACTAACTCCATTTGTTGATTTTAATGATGGCACTGTTCCCGGTAAAGTTGCAGTTAATAGATTCTCTGTATCAAATTCTACAGCATAAGGTATGTAATCTTTTGCTACATTTATATCTACATTCGTTATAAGGTCTTCCTTGGCAATTTCTAAAATTTCACCTATTTTAAATATATTTTCTGGTTTAGCCAATTGTTTTATAACTTGCATTATAAAATCTCTTTGTGTTCTCATTCTACCTATGTCATTATCACCATACTCTGAAGGAAATGATGTCATATCATTATTATGTCTAAAACGAACTACCTGTTCTGCTTTATCTCCATCTAATTTTTGTTCCCCTGCTTTTAGATGTATATGTAAATCTTGTCCATCATCATCATAGTCCATATCAATTGGAACATTAAATGTTACCCCTCCAATTGCATCAACTAATTTTATTAAAGCTTCTGTTTTTACTACAACATAATATTCTATGTTTAATCCTGTTAATTCATTTACAGCTTCTAATGTTTCATCTGGTCTATGTTTTCTACCATATAATGCATTTATTTTTTCATATGCTGTTGCTCTTGCAGTATTTTTTCCAGTATATGTGTCTCTTGGAATTGAAAGTAAAGTTGCTTTTTGCGTATTTGGATTATATGAAGCAACCATTATTGTATCTGTTAGCTCTACACCAACCTGGTCTGTACTTATACCTAATATTAATGCTCTAAATTCCCCAAGATTTTTTTTAGTATTCTGATCATGTCCTACTACGGTTGCAAGCATTCCTGCTAGTCCTCCACCATTTAAGTGTACCTTGTATGCAAATACTCCTCCAAATATTAATAGTATTAAACTTATTACCAATAATATCTTTTTCAATTTTTTATGTTTTTTAGTTTTTTTCTTTTTGTTTTTTATATCATTTTTATTTTTCATATCGTTTCTACTCTTTTTATCCTTCTTATTCTTTTTATCCATTGTTTAACAGTATACCAAAATTGACCATAAATTGCAATATTTATGGACAATTTTATTTACATTCTATGTTACTAGTTAAAGGTTTTTGAGCCAAAAAAACTCACATATTTACAGCCTGTA
>CAMJYG010000076.1 GCA_946409935.1 uncultured Clostridium sp.
TTCCAATTTAAAAATTTTTTAAAAAACTATTGACTTTTAATAGTTAGTCTCCTTTATTCTAATTAAATTATCTTACAATAACTATTATTTTTTCTTAATCCATATTTCTTGCTTTCTTTATTATTTCTTTTCTTAACCAAACATTTTCTAATTCTAAAATGTCATCCTCAAATGACTTATTAAACAATCTCTCTAAACCAACTTTTACATTAGTATCTTCTGCAATTATATAACTTTTTGCATCTTCTAATGATATTAAATTCATCATCCATTCTTTATCTATATGATTTAAAGTTTCATAAACTATTTCTTTATTAGATATTATAAATTCTTTATTCCATAATGTTAATTGGCCAAAAACTCTTGGTAATAAATCACATATTTTTTCAACTTTTGTATCATTTTCTATAGCTACTTTTAAATCTCTTTCAATATTTTGCTGACATTCTAAAAAGTATTTTTCTGCATAATTGTCATTCACACTAGCTATCTTTAGTAATTTCTTATATGCTATTTTATCTCTTTCATTAGTTACTTTTGCTTGGAAATTAAGAGTATTATCTAAAATTGCAGACATCAATAATATAGCAATATCTTTTGACATCCTTTCAAGCAAATTTTCTTTTTCATAATCTTCAACAATTAATGTAGCAACAGAACCTATAAATTCTATTTTAGAATTTTCTCCTAATTTTCTTTTCCAATATTCTTCAAATCCAGTATGATGGTCTATTACTTCTACAATTTTACTTTCTTTCACTATTTCATCAAAATAGTCTTTGTTTGATACATCAATTATAATAAATTCATCATCTTCTTTTTCCTCATATTTATCTAATTTAGTATTTAATTCTAATAAACTTGAAGTTATACTTTCATTTAATTTTGCTGTACTAACAGCTTTAGCTTGTATACCTTTCAATCTTAATAAATTTGAATATGCAATTATTCCTGCATAAGCATCTATATCTATATATTTACTTCCAGATGTTACTATTTTCATTTTTACAACCTCCCACATATTTTTTCTTATTTATATTTAAATTTATCTCTTTTATTAATAACCTTGTTTTTAAAATCATTTTTTAATTATTATTTGTCTCAATTTTTATAACATTGTTTAGTTTATCACATGTAATATTTAAATTTATCATATCTTCATTTTTTCCATATCTTTAATTCTATACTCCTTATCTTTTTTTCATATATATAATTACCTATTTTCTTTTAAAATTATACTTTCTATACTAGTATGCAGTAATTTCACAAAATCTGTTACATCTTGCTTTGTTCCAACTATACTTTTTCCTTTTCTCTGCCTCTTATCATCAGATAATGTGGCTTTCCCTCAAAATACCCATCATCTTTTATAAATGTATCAACTACTTTAAATCCAGCACCTTTATAACATTTAAAAGCCAATTCGTTTTCAAATTCAGGATCTATAATAAATGTATCTGCTTCTTCATCAGAATATTTTTCTATGAAAGTTCTTAATGTTAGAGAGCTTAAATGCTTACCAACAAATTCATCATTTCCTATCATGAAATCAATTGCATATGTCTTTTTTCCTGTTTTGTTTAAATAGTTTTTATAATATTTATAATAATCATCTTGTGTTTGTTCTGAAGTCATTACTAATGCGTAAGGAACTCCATCATATAATCCAATATAATAATCATAATAAGTCTTTTGACCTTTTAACACATAATCATCTACATCTTGTTCCATCTCTGGGCTATTATCCCAAAATTTTTTAACTCTTTCACTATGCCACCACTCTTTTAAAATGTCATAATACTTTTTATCTAATTTAACAAATAATATTTTTTCTTCCATAAAGAAATCACCTTTTCCTTTAATTAACTATTATTTTTGTTCATTAAAAAATTTAACATAAAAGTATTTATCTAATTTAGGATTTTTATTGTTTTTTCTGATAAATTCAAGTTGGTATCCACATTTTTCATAAAATTTTGGTGCTTGAAAACCATTAGTACAAAGATTTATATTATTAAATTCTTTTCCATTAAAATATTCTTCTACTGTTCTTACAAGTTTAGTTCCAATATCATTGCCTCTGTATTTGTCAACAACAATTAAATCATCAATATAAACTTCTTCATAACTAGTATATCCTGTTATTATTCCCACTACTTCATCATTTTCACTAGCTACAAAAGAATATGGTTCATAATTGCAAAAAACATTATGCTTTTTTTCTTCTTTAGAAAATTCTTCCTCCATTAATTCTTCCATTTTTTCATCCAATTCTTTTTTCTGTATTTTCATAAATAATCTACCACCTTTAAAATTTTTTTAGTATAATATATAATATATTTTTTCAATTTTTTGGCATATTCAATTTCTAAATTTTTCTATACTTATTTAGTAATTCTTTTTCATCTTTGCCAATCCTATATGAATCGTGTATTTTACTTATTGCTTTATTTTGAGTAAACTTATTCAAATTATTCTTTTTTAAAAAATCTTCTGTCTCTTTAGGAAATTTAATGTATATCTCACATATAAGCCAACTCTCTGCCATATTTATATAAAATTTATCACTTTGTATTTCATTCATCATTTCAAAAATTTTTTCTAAATTCTTTTGACTTATAAAATAGTCTAAAATAAGAACTAACCCTACTCGTGATATGAATTCTTTTTTATCTAGTGCACATTTAACAGCTTCTTCAAAATATTTTTCTGAATGTTTTCTTACAATTTTTATTGAATTACAAAAGCTATCACATAACGCCCAATTGTCTATTTTATTTATGTATTTTTTAAAATATTTATAAAATATTTTTTCATCTTTTATATGCGAAATAACAAATCCTTGAATCATTACTTCTTCATAGTATTTATCTTGTGCATATTTTAAAAATTCTTCTATATCTCCTCTTGCTGCGATTTTTTTAGCAATGTTTCTCATAACAGGAACTCTTATTCCTATTATTTCATATTTTGAATTTAATACAAGTGAACTATGAAATTTTTTATATTTTATATCTTGCTCACTTACTAAATATTTTACAAATTTTTTATAATTTTCTTTATTCCATTTTTCTATTTCTTGCACTAATATATTACCTCTTTTTCTCTTACAAAAATATACACTCTAATAATATCTATTTCATACCCTATATCTGATTTAAAATTATATATTCCAACTACTTTTTAAGATTTTCTATAAATTGCTTTTTTATAATCTCCCCCACCTATGAATTGCCTTTTGAAAAAGTCAATCTCATTTCATACCAAATAACTCCACCATGATTAGATTCAGATATACCTTATTTTTCACCTCTCTATAATAATTTTTCAATCATTTTATCATTTTTATAACTTATTTTATAAGCATTTCTATTGGGATTACTTTGGTTTTTCTTTTTCTGAAAGTCTTACAATTTCCTCATCAATTTCTTTCGTTTCATAAGGTAATTGTATTCCATTTTTTATTCTTGGTATTTCGCCTCCACCAATACATACTAACTTTCCCACAGACTTACCACCTCAATTTTTATCTTTTTCTTCTTTTGCTAATGCTATGACCTTTTTAATATATTCATCTTTTCCGTGAGTATATTCTTTCCTGTTATCCTTATACTTATCATATAATTCCATTTTTAATTCTTGATAACGCTTTCTTTCATCATCGTGACTATTTAGATAATCTCTAAATAACATTGATGTTAGTCCATTCATATCACCTGTTTTATAAACATGGATAAAAGCCTTTACTTTTCCGTCTTCTTCTTTTCTAATTAAGTAATCTCCACCAAGAGTTTGCTCTTTTTTGACAGTATAAACATTTCCTTCAACAACGGATTCAGTATACTTTATAAAATCATCTAAATCATCTGTTTGAATATTAATATCAATTATAGGTTTAGATTTAATCCCTTTTATACTTGTACTTCCAACATGGTCTATATATTTAATTCTGTCTTTATATATTTTTAATAATTCTTCCTTTTCTTTTTCATAAATAGCTGGATAGTCTTCTCTATAATCAAAAAGCTCTAGATATCCTCTTTTTAGTCCAACATTCTCCATAACTATGCTCCTTTTTTATATTTAACTTATTTACTTTTGAAAATAAATAATCCATCTTCGAACTTATTATCATTATTTGTATATTCATCTATAACATTTTTCCAAAATAAAAATGCAGATTTGCTCTCATAAGATGGTTTAACTTCCCAAATACCTTTATGCATATTAAATAAATCTATTGCTACCCTTTTGCCTATTTTTAATCTTCTATATTTAGGAATAATCATAAATTCTGCAATACTATGTCCATCTTCATTCTTTTGCA
>CAMJYG010000077.1 GCA_946409935.1 uncultured Clostridium sp.
GAATAGATAACATATATATGATACAATACAAGTGTTCGTAAATAAATATTAGTTTTATATTTAATATGTCTAAAAATAAAAAACAATATGAAAAAAATGCTTTTAAAGGTATGCAATTTGCTTTTTGGCAGACAGTAATTGAAGTTGGAGAAAAATATGCAGAATTGTTTATATCTTACAAAAAAATGACTATAGTAATTATATACTTATAAAAACAGACGAATCATACTACAAAATCAATAAATACTTAAAATCAAAAAAAATAGATAACAATGAATTTATTGAAGCAAATAATAAAATTTATTCTATTACAGATTGTTTTGAATCATATATAGACCGTGATAAAAATGAAGTTTTAAATAAAATTAGTCAAGAAAAATGCAATATATTCCTTGAAAGCCATCAAGATTCAGAATTATTAAATATAATAAATGAAATTGGAAAACTTAAACATGATTTATTTGACGTTAAAATTATTTGGACAGAAAAAGATAATTATTATGTTAGTGTATATTTAAATACTAACTGGATTTGTCCATCTGACTTATATATTTATGATAAAAATGAGAAGAAACTAACATTAATATTTGAAACATACAATGATTTAATTTTAGATATAAATGAAAAAAATTTTATTTATTAGATTTATGTATACGATAGCTTAATTTATTGACAACTAGGATTTATTAGTATATTATTATACCAATAGTAAGATGAAATATTGCGAACAATGTTCACAATTTGTTCGCAGGGAATAAATACTGATAATACTATATGTATCATATATACTATATATATTAAAAGTTCTCAGAACTTTAAAGGCTTGAAATACTAATAATACTATATATACTATATGTACTATATATACCAAATGGGATTGAGCATGTGGATCGGGTAAGAAATACAAAAATTGTTGTGGTAAATCGTAAGTAGAACTATTGAAATAAAAGAACTATAAGAGTTTTAGGCAACAAAATGTAGACAACAAAAATTAAATAAAATTTAAAAAATGTTGCCAAATTAAAAACAAAAAATACAAATAATACTGATAATTCAGTACTTATAAAAAAATAAAAAGTTGTAGACATTATTGCCCACGATCTAAATATAAGAAGTATTAACGCAAATGTTAATGCTTCTTTTTTGTATCAAATAATAGAATAAAGGGTGTTAAAATAATAAAAAAAGGAGGGATTAAAATGGGAAATGTAAACGTTAAAAAAAGGGGTAGTGTATACCAATATGAATTTGAAGTTCCTAAAGTAACAAGTAAAAGAAGGAGAATAACAAAGTCAGGATTTAAGACTAAAAGGGAAGCACGGAAAACTATTATGTTTCAAGTACAGAAAAAGATAAAAGACGAGTTACAAAATTTTTTGAAAAAAGTTTAAATATATTTAATAATATTATATAATATTAAAAGAAGATAAAAATAAACATATTTACAATATAAGTAATATTGTTAACATGTTTAAATAAAAAAACAAAGCAAAAGTTGTGGTTATAAAACTGCAGCTTTTTTATATTTTAAAGAGTTGTTCTGTAACAAAACTGTAACAAAAAAATAATATTTTTGTATCATTTCTTGTAACCCACTAAATTAAAGTTAAAAAAGCACAAATTGTTGTTTATATAATAGGTTTAGGAAAATTTTTATTTCATAATTTATTGTAAAAAAAATTCCTGTATGATAGTATAATTATATATTATGATGTTTAAAAATATTTTTTATAGATAAATGGGGGAATTTAAAATGAAATATTTAATTTCTTTAAGTAGTAGAAAATCAAGAATTGCATTAATAATGGTTTTAATCTTATTATTACATATTATTTTGCCAATTATAAAAGTAAATGCAGCAAATACCTATAAAGTTCTTTTTTGGCATCCAGATGATAATTCTAATGTTACAAATCGAGCAGAAATCATAAAAAAACATTTTCAAAGTATTAGTGGTGTTACAGTTATAGAGAAAACATCTGGAGCGTTAACCGAGGCTCAAATAAGAGATGTAAAATTAATCTATATTTTAGACTGTAAGGTTGGTATGAATGATACCGAAGGAAGAAATATTATTAATTCATCTAATTTAATTAAAAACTTTGTTAATGCAGGCGGAAGAGTAGTAATGAATGGAGAAAGACCTGGATTTGCAGATGCAGGTAATGAGGTTTTATCTAATCTTGCAGCTAGGATTGGTGGAAATTTTACAATCACTTCGGTTGAAAGTGATAATCGAGATATGATATTAAATACAACTGACAAAAAAGAACTTATTGAAGGGTTGAATGCAAGTAATTTAAACCCAGATGCTTATTCACATATATCATCAACAAATCCAGATGCAATTTGGGTAGCAAAAGATAAAGATAATAAAGTTTTTATTCTTGATCAGGCAACAGGAAATGGTTATATAACAGCTCTAGCTGATATTGACTGGTTATCTAGTGGTATTTCAAATTATTATGATTACTCAAATGGTAGAAATGCTACAAATCGAAGATTTTTACAAAATATACTTGTTTCTTCAGCCAAAAATATGGATACATCTTATAAAATAAATGAGGGTTTGACATATAACGGAGAAGAACAAGTGGGTATAACGTTTAAAAATGCAACTATTACAGCAGGAACAGATAGGGCAACAAATGTAGGAACATATACAGTAACACTAACTCCAAATGAAAGAAGTACCTGGAGTGATGGAACTTCAACAGCTAGAGAAATAAGTTGGAGTATTAACAAGAAATCATTAACAATACCAACATTAACGGATTCTTCAAAACCATTTACAGATTTAGAACAATCCCCTACAATAAATGACTTTAATGATTCTACAATGACACAAGATGGTATTGATACAGCTAAAAATGTAGATGATTATACTATTACTTGGAGTTTAATAGATACTGATAATTATCAATGGAGCGATGGAACAATCGAAGATAAAAGTGCATCTTGGGAAATTACTCCTATTGATTTACCAGATGAAATAATAAAGTTTGATGATAATGAAGTAACTTATGATGGAGAAGAACACTCAATAAATATTGTAGGAGAAATACTTGATGAAACTTTTGAATATTCAACTGATGGAGAAAGCTTTTCAGAAACAGATTTAACTTATACTGATGCAGGAGAATATACAATTTATTATAGAATAATAAAACCAAACTATAATGATAAATTAGGAAGTAATGTATTAACAATAAATAAGAAAACAATTACTGAAGAAGAAATTAAAAAAACTGTATCTATAGAGAATCAAATATATACTAAAGAAAAAGTAGAACCTGAAATAGTTATTAAAGATGGAGATAGAATAGTTCCAAAAACAGAATATACAGTAGAATACTCTAACAATATAAAGCCTGGAATAGCAAATGTAGTAATTAAAAATGCTGAAGGTGGAAACTATATTATAGAAACTACAGAATTAACTTTTGTTATTATAGAACCTGGAACAGTAAAATATATAAAATCAAAATCATCAAATGCTAATAATGCTAAAGTAATAGAAAAACCAGATGAAATAATAGCTAAAATAAACTTAACAGAAAAAGATGTAGATAATATAAAACATGGAAAAAATATCGATGTTTATCTAGAAGTAAAAGATATAAGTGATAGCATACAAGCAAGTGATAAAAAAGCAATTGAAGAAAAATTAGAAAAAGATAATTTAGGATTATATCTAGATGTTAGCCTATTTAAAAAAGTCACAGGAGAAGAAGCAACAAAGATTACTGAAACAAAAAAGCCAATTACAATATCATTCGAATTACCAGATGAATTAATAAATAAAGACCCAAATATAGAAAGAACATATAAAGTGTTAAGATTACATGATGGAGTAGTTGAAGAATTAGAAGTTAAGGTAAATGGAAAAACAGCAACATTTGAAACAGATAAATTTTCAACTTATGCTTTAACTTATACAGATACAAGTTTAGAAACATCATCAAGTCCAAAAACAGGAGATAATATAACAATGTATGTAGTGATGTTTATAATATCTTTACTTGGAATAAGAACATTATCTGTAAGTAATAAAAGAAAATCAAAAAAAGCAAGAAGATAATAAATAAAGTACAAATAGGCTGGAAATAAAAACTCCAGCCTTTATTTATGAAAGGAGACCAACTATGAAAAGTCAATAGAAAAATGAAAATTTTTTAAATATTTT
>CAMJYG010000078.1 GCA_946409935.1 uncultured Clostridium sp.
TTTGCAAAAAAGAACTAGAATCAATTGCCATTTCTTTAATCAATCTAAATATATTACCTAAAGAAAGATACTCATCATTTTCATTTAATTTTATTACTCTTTTTTTATCCATATATTTTCTCACCTTTATTATATATACTACCACATTTTTTCAAAACATTCAATTGTTTTATGAGGATTACTTGTGAATTAGCTTTATTTGTTGGGAATTGTTGAGTATTGTTTCTCCTGATATTATAGTGCTACACTGTAAAACTATTATTAAATAAATCATATTTAAAGAATCAAAATAATTTTGCTTATTACATAAACGAATAGATATCCTTAAATTCTATTTTTTTACATATATTAGCTTATTAGCTTAAATTCATTAAACAAGCCATTTATATAATTTTATATACTTACTATTTCTATTAAATCTATTCTTCAATAACTTCAATATGTAAATGTACTCTTCCTTCATCTGGACAAATAACGTTTGTTTCTTTCCCTCTACTTCCATCTGGTCTATCATCTTCAGCACCATTTAATAATGCCCAAATATATGGATAAGCATAGTGCCATAATTCAACACACATCGGTGGACAAATTGTTTTATCTTCATCTATTATAAATTCATCACCTTTTTTATGAAATCCGCTTCTACATTTACTTTCTGTAATTGTTATTTTTACTTTTCTTCCCATTTTCTAATTCTCCTTTTTTCAAAATCATTCCTTCTCCTAAATCTGCATTTTTTCTTTCTATAAAACCAAACTTTTTATAAAATCCTTCCTTATTTTTTGATGCTCCTAAATATACCCTTAAATTGGGATTTTCATTTCTTATTTTTTCGATTTTTTCAAGCAACTTGTTCATTATCATAGTTCCAATTCCTTTAGATTGATATTCTGGTATAACCATAATATCATGTATATATATAAAGCATATACTATCTCCAATTATTCTGCCATATCCAATTATCATTTCATCATCATATACACTTATAGAATATATAGTATTATCTAAAGCCCTTTTAGAAATTGCTTTATTATAAGCTCCCCAACCTACAGAATCATATAATTTATTAAATTCTTCTACATCTTTATTATTTTCTTTTATATTTATCATCTTTCTATAGTGCCTCCTTTTTAGATTCAATATTAATATATATTGATGATTCTTTTGGAATTATTATGTAAGATGTTTATTCGACTTATAATTTATTCACAATCAAAAATCGTCTTGTTTATTATGTATTTGCCAAATTTTTCTTTCCATTCTTTATGAATTTCACCATTATCAAATTCTTCTAAAGCTTTTTTACTTAAATTCATTTTTATCATTAAATCATATCTATTAGGTAAATCCATATTTGATTCATATATATCAACTTCTATAACTTCTTTAATATGCATTGCCTTTTGAAATAGCTCTTTGATAGAATTAATTATTTTTTCTTTTTCAACATTTCCATTGAATTTTACAATTATATAATGTTTCACTTTTTTATTACTCCTTTTAATTTTATAATATTTATCAACATATAACCATATAATTATGGTTAGTTGCCTTCTACTATTTGTTCATCGTTAATATTGAATGATGGCATACACATAATTGCAAATTCCACATTACCCTCTATACTATGTTTAGCATTAATAGGTATTAAAACAAAATCTCCTTTTTCTACTTCATATATTTCATCATTTATTATCACTTGTGCTTTTCCATCTATTATAAAATAATATTTTACGCTTTTAGTATTTATAAACGTTCCATGAAAACCATTTAATTTGCTTATTACAAAATCAATCGGCATATTTTGTCCAACATACAAATCCTTAATTTTCATATTATTTCCTACATTTCTCTCTTGAGCTCCTTTATATTTAAAAACCATTATTTATCCTCCTATTAAATAATCTCTATAAACCAACTTTAACTTTAGTATACTCTACAATTACAACCATATCTATCATCCTGTATAAAATAATTTTTCCCATATCATTTTTTTAACGTTTCCCCTCACTTACAATATATCTTTTAAATCACATAATTTATTTATAATTATTGTTGGCTTATAATCATTATTTAATTTTTCGTTATTTCTATTGAGCCAACAACTATCAAAATTACACTTCATAGCAAATCCCACATCCGACTTTAATGAATCTCCTATCATTAGGTATTCATCAACATTGTAGTTATTTTAAATTTTTTCTATTCCTTCAAAGAATTCTTTATTAGGTTTCATATAACCAAACATATCTGCAGATAAGATTTCATTTACAAAATTTATACATTTTATTTTTAATAATTTGTCTCTAGTCGCAATTTTAGGTCCATTTGTAGCAATTATTATATAATATCCTTTACTAGATAAGTATTTCAATGTTTCATAAGCTCCATCAATTGCAATGATTTTTTCGGTCAAAGCATTCATATAAATATTATTCAAATTAATTGCTTCATCTAAAGAAATTTTATTGTCATAATATATTTGAACTCTTTGGGCTCTGAGCCAATCTAAAAACTCATTACTTTTCTTTCCTGTTTCACTCTTTAGATGTTCTGGTAATTCAATCAACCCATCTTGCCAATCTATCCAAAATTGCTTATCAATTTTATACCATCTTATAAAATTATTTTCATTATAATTTTCATTTCGAGCTTCAATCATTTTAGTAAATGCGTGTCTAACATTTTCTAAATTATCTATTAATGTATCATCTAAATCAAATATAAGTATTCTATAATTTTTTAACTGCATCAAATCACATCTCTTTTCTTAAATCAAATTTATTTATCATTTGTTTAATTGCAAAACCACCTTTTATCTTTTCTTTCCCAATGTGCCAAAATTATATTTCAACTACTTTCATTCTTCTCTTTTGAAAAAAAAATATTTATTATTCAATTTTAATCTTTGTATTTGAATCAATCATTCCTAACAATTTAATCATACTTTCTCTTGAAATTCCTACACATCCATATGTGTATTCGCCTTTACTACAGTGTAACATAATTGCACTACCCTTTCCAATAATATTGTGAGGATTAACCTTAATCTCAACTGCATATTCATACGCATCATTTGCAAACTCAATTAAATGTTCTCCACTAATAATTGGCTTCTTATCCAACATAATTAATTGATTATAAAACTTTGAATTAATATCATCAATCCAATAATGATTATTTTGTATTTTAAAATATGGAATATCTTCATTCATATCAATTTCTGAACGTTCATACATACCAAATACTATTCCTAAATCAAATTCACCTATTGGAGTTTTCATATCTCCCTCAATTAAATCATTTGTTAGTCCGTTTTTTCCAATAGTAGCCTCTACCTTTAAAGATTTATATGACAAATAAAATTGATTATTTTCTTTTTTTACTAAAATACAATTTTCCATAAAATTTTTATCCTTTCTTACATGTAACTTATATTTTTAAATATAGTATTATCTAAAGCTTTTTTAGAAATTGCTTTATCATAATCTCCTAAACCTATGAATTGCTTTTTGAAAAAGTTAATCTCATTTCATGCCAAATAACTCCACCATGATTAGATTCAGATATACCTTCATCTATAAATCCAAATTTTGAATAGTATTTTACCAAATGATCTTTACAAGTTAATACTAATCCTTTTCTATTTTCTGCTTTTGCCGTTTCTATCATATTTTTGATTAATAATCCTGCACATCCTCTTCCACGATATTCCGGAATAGTATCTACCCCAAATATCATTTGCCATGCTCCATTTTCATTATGCATAGAACTGTCAGAATACATCTCATCTTCTAAATGTTCATTATCTGTAACAAGACCATTTATAAAAGATACAATTTCCCCCTCATCTTCTAATACCCAGAAATGATTAGAATAAATTTTTAATCTTCCCTCAAAAGATTCTTTGGAAGCTGCCTCTGAATGTGGGAAACATATTTTTTCTATTTCAGTAATTCTATTTAAATCTTTAATATTTGCATTTCTTATTTTCATTCTATCTCGTATAATCAATTATATAGAAATATTAATCTATTTAATTGATTAATCCCTTT
>CAMJYG010000079.1 GCA_946409935.1 uncultured Clostridium sp.
AATTCATTAATGCCTGTCTCAAACTTTCAGCTCCATGTGGTCTATAATATCTCCAACATTTTATTCTAACTCCAGCTACTTCAATTCCACCTGTACATGCAAATTGTCCTTGCTGATCTATATCTTTTACAATTCCTTCTTCTAATGCTGCTGATGAAGTAATAACTTTAAAAACAGAACCTGGTTCATATGTATCTGCTATTGCTTTATTTCTCCATACAGCTTGTAAACTTTTTGTTTTTTCACTTTGTTCCATGCTATCCCAATTTTCCTTCAATTCCGGTAAATATGGTTCATACGGTGTATTTAAATTATAATTAGGATATGTTGCCATTGCTAAAATATCGCCATTTTGAGGATTCATTATAACTATATTTCCACCATCTGTGCAAACATTATCTATACATGCCTCTTCTAAATATTTCTCTGCGATTGATTGAATTGTAAAATCTATTGTAAGGACCAAACTATTTCCATCAATTGCAGAAACATAGTTTTCTCCTTCACTACCTATTTCTCCCCCTCTTGCATCTGTATGCCTTTCTATGTATCCCTGTTTTCCTTTTAATTCCGCATCATATTTAGCTTCTATACCATCAAGGCCCTGATTATCGCTACCGCAAAACCCTATAATTTGTGAAGCAAAATTCGAATATGGATAATATCTTTTAGTATCTTCATCTATGTTTATTCCAGTATTAATATTATTTTCTTTCATCCATATTCGTAATTTATCTGTTTTTTCTTTTTCAACTTTTTTAGCAATAGTTTCTATTGAGCTTCTTTTTGTCACCTTTTTTAAAACTTTTTCATAATCTAATTCAAAAATTTCTGAAAGGATTTTTGCAACTTTTTCCTTATCATTTTTCGAAATATTTACAGGATTAACTGTTACAGTCTCCACAGTACTACTTACGGCTAAAATCTTATTTTTCGTACTATCAAAAATAGTCCCTCTTTTGGGATTTATATTCCTATCAAGTGTTTGTTGTTTATATGCTAATGCAGATAATTCTCCCCCCTGTATAAATTGAATATATCCTATTCTTCCAATTAAAGATCCAACAATAATAAAAGCAATAAAAAGTGTATTTCTCATCTTCTTTTTATTAGAAAGCTTCATCTCAATCATAAAAAAATCCTCCTAATTTATTGTATTAGGAAGATTTTTTCTTTATTCATATTTTAGTACCATTCTCTTCTTAAGGCACAAATCTGGTTGGAAAAGAATTAAATTTTGACAAGGCATATTATATTTAAAAGGCAAGGGCGCATACTTTGTGTATGTAACCGCGTTTTAAATATAATATAACGCAGTCAAAATTCTAATTATTTTTCAACCTTATTTATTAAAAATTTTATCAATTATTTGTTCAAACCAATTTTTATCTTTTTCAATTATAACTTCTTCTGAAGCAGATTCTACATAATCTTTTTTAGGCAATGTAATATATATTGTTTGCTTATTTGTCAATTTTTGCATTCCTAATTTTTCTTTTGCAACTTTTTCAACATTGTTCAAATTTAAACTGTTTTCGATACTTACTTTTAATTGTTCATTCTCTTTTTGAACTGCTGATAATTCTCTTTTTAAAGTTTGGACTTTACTAAATTTTTCGTTTATTTGGGAGTTTCTATAACTTATTGTCAATAATATAACAAATATTCCAATTACCCATAATGTTAATTTAATTTGTTTTTTTCTCTCTTCTTTGGATACCTTGACTTCTTGTCTTGGTAAGTCTTTTACTACTTTTATTTTTGATTTTTGTTTATTTTTTTGAATACTAGGTTCTAATTTTCTAGGACTAGTTTCATATTGATATCCATTTCTTGACATAAGTTAATCACCTCCTTATCGTTTGTCTTTCTTCTATATTTTTTCGAAAATTCTTAGTTTTGCACTCTTGCTTCTACTATTTTCCTGTTGTTCTTTGTCTGTGGCAACTATGGGTTTATTATTTATTATTTTTCCTAATGACATAGCGCCACATACACAATATGGCAAATCACTTGGGCATGTACATTTTCCTTTAGCTTCTGTGTATGCATTTTTTACTGCCCTGTCCTCTAAGGAATGAAAAGTTATAATGCACAATCTTCCTAAAGGATTCAAGCAGTCTATACAATCTTTAACTGTCTTATATAACGGTCTTATCTCATCATTTACCTCTATTCTTATCGCTTGAAATGTTCTTTTAGCTGGATGACCATCTTTTTGTTTTGATTTAGGTATAGATTTTTCTATTATTTGAACTAACTGTTTTGTTGTTATAATTGGACTTTTTTCTCTTTCTATGCATATATTTTTAGCTATTTGTCTTGAAAATTTTTCTTCACCATATTCGTAAATAATGTCAGCTAATCTTTCTTGCGAATATGTATTTACTACATCTTTAGCCGTTAATTTCTGAGACTTGTCCATTCTCATATCTAGGTTATTTTCGCCTAAATAACTAAATCCTCTATTTCTTTCATCTAACTGATATGAAGAAACTCCTAAATCTAACAAAATACCGTCAACTTTATCTATATTTAAATCTTCTAAAATTTTCTTTATATTATCATGATTATCATGTACATATTTTACATTTTCAAATTTTTTTAATTTTTCTTTAGCAACACATAATGCCTCTTCATCTCTATCTATTCCAATTAATAAACCATTATCGGATAATTTTTCTACTATTTTTCTGCTATGTCCCGCACCGCCTAATGTTCCATCTATATATATGCCATCTGATTTTATATTTAATCCATCAATACATTCTTCTAATAATACAGGTTTGTGGTTAAATTCCAATTCAATTATGCTCCTTTTTACTGATTATAAACCTAAACAGCTGGTAACTCTGAACTACCAGCTGTCTTTATCATTTATGTATTCTTTTCTTTTGGCTTTCTGAATCTCTTGTAATAATTATCCTTAGTTTTATCTTTTTTATTTAAACATTAGTACTTCAAAAATTTTTCCAATGTGCATTTTTAAAGTTTTTGACTTTATCTTTAGTATCCTATAATGCTTTGGTATATTTGTCTGAAGTTCTAAAATTTTATTTCTTTTGTTTTTAATTTTTTATCTTTTGTAAATTTTAAAAATCCTTTGCATAGTTTTCTTTTGTAAAGTTATCTTTAGTATTTTATATAAACTTTTTCAAGTTATATACCTAACATTGTCATATTTTCTGCTATCTCGTCGGCTGATATATTTTCATCACATTTTTGCCATGTTTGTTTATCCCAAATTTCTAATCTTGTACCCACACCTATTATTATGGCTTCTTTTTCTAAATTTGCAACAGTTCTTAAATTATTAGGTAGCAAAAATCTTCCTTGTTTGTCTATTTCACATTCTGTTGCCCCTGATAAGAAAAATCTCACAAAATTTCTAGCATTTTTATCTGATAAAGGTAATGTTTTTAATTTTGTTTCGAAATTTAACCACTCATTTTGTGAAAACGCAAATAAACATCCATCCAATCCTTTTGTTACGATGAATTTATCTCCCATATCTTGTCTTAATTTTGCAGGCATTATTAATCTGCCTTTTGCATCTAGAGAATGCTCGTATTCACCAATTAGCAATTAAATTTCACCCCTTTTCACTTCGCTCCACTTTGTACCACTTTTCTCCACTTCAATTAAATTTTAATATAAGATTTTATATTTTGCAATACTTTTTTAAAATTTTTTTAATTTTTTATTATTAATTTGTTACGGTTCACAGCTATGTTTTTATTCCTAAATGTTAATATATCAATATTTTGAAAATAAATCGAATGCAAATGGAATATTATT
>CAMJYG010000080.1 GCA_946409935.1 uncultured Clostridium sp.
CTTATTCATATGATATGCTGGAATAATATAGTTATAAGTTTTTCTTAATAGCTCTGAATATTCCGGATCCGTTTTTATATTTAAATATTCTTCTCCTTTAACTTTCATAAGTAGAGCAAACCATTTATTATTATTTTTATGTTTCATAGTTACTGAATCATTATCATCTGGGAATGGATAATCTTCATAAACATTTGGTAATTCCAAACAATATTTTATAACATCTTTTCTATTCATAACTTCCTCTTTTTTTACTTCAAATGTACCTCCATATTTTGCACATCTATATTTTCTTGTTTTACCTCATAAATTCTAACTTTCAATCTTTTATTATTCCATCTTTTTTCATCTTATCTATTATTTTAGCATAAACTCTATCTCTAACCCAAACCTCAGATGTTACATTCAAAATCTCTTCAATTGAAACCCACTTCACACCACTATTTTCGTCTTCTTTTATATGTATTTTTTCTCCTTCATCGGCCTCTAATAAATATGTTACATTAAGATGCACATGTGAACCAACATATTTTCCTCTTTTTTCATGACCATTTACATTTATTAATTCTAGTGAGTAGATGTCTTTACAAATTGGCGAAACATTTGTTATTCCTGTTTCTTCTTTTGCCTCCTTCATTGCAACATATAATAAATCATTATCACCATCACTATGTCCACCTACCCATGCCCATGAATTATAAATTTTATGATATATCATTAAAATTTTAGTTCTTTCTCTATTAAGAACAAATGCAGAACTTGTAAAATGACCATATTCATTTTCTCTGGTTAATACATCATCAAAATCATTAATATATTTTAGCATTATTTTTCTTTCAACTTCTTCTTGTTCATTATATGGAGTAAATTGCTCCAGACTTTCTTTTAAGTTATCTATATTAATTTTTATCCTAATTCCTAGAATACCATATTGTTGTTCTTTCTCTTGTGAATAGATTTCATACATAGCTTTAGTCTTTCTTGTTATTTCTTCTTCATTACTATATAATTTTCTAAACAAATCCTCGAAAGTATCCTCTCTATATAATTCAACAACATCAACTAACAACTTTTCTTGTAAATCAGGCAATTTTGAAAATTCTATTTTGTCTCCAACTTTTATCTTTTGCCTTTTCTCATCAAATAATCTAAATTCCACCGTTTTAGTACCATTTTTTATTCTCTCAAATGGATTTTCATTTAATTTCATTTTATGTAACATTATTTTTTACCATCCTTTAACCAATTTAATAATATTTCAAATTCTTCATAATGATTTTTAAAAAATTTGTTATCTTTCATCAAAGAATGAATCTCTTCTATTGATAGCCAACATACAGACTCTACTTCCTCTTTTTGTAAAGCTAAATTGCTAATATCATCTATATCCATTTTTATATAGTAATCATCCCAAAATACTCTTTCAGAATCTGATCTACCTGTGTAATATAATTGTATATCGTCGGGTTTTAATTCTAGTCCAATTTCTTCTTTTACTTCACTTATAATTCCTTGAATGCTATTTTCACCAGACTTTGGATGTCCACCAGTAGTTGCATATTTTCCGTTTTTTATTTCGCTTCTTTTTTGTATTAAAAATTTTCCTTCACTATTTTGTATAAAAACCAAAACAACAATTATATAGTTGTTTTCTGGAATAGAATCACCTTTAAAAATAGTTTGTCCTGTTAAACTTCGGTTAATATCATATAAATCTCTTTGTTCCATATATCAATATTCTCCTATTCTTTCTTCATATCATTATTTATACTATGTATCGGAAATTCTCCCTGCTTTAATATTCCTTTAATAGCTTTAGGAACAATCGGATATTCATCTATTTTTTCTATATCAATCCACTCATATTGTAAATAATCTTTTCCCTCTATATTTTTTATAGTGTAATCTATTTTTTTATCTTCTTCTTTGGTGAACTCTGCTTTGTGTACAAACATAATCTCGTGATATTTGAAATCTTCCATGTATTATAAAATAATTGTTTTCCATACCTATTCTCCTCTTTGTTCTTTCTCTAATTTTTTCCAATTATAAAAACCATAACTATCATTTATAAAATTTATTATAGGATTACATACCATTGGTAATAAAATCATATTTCCATTTATTACTGGGATTCCCCATAATACCATTAAAATAATGTCATTTATCATATAGAAACTGAAACTAAATCTACTTCTTCTGATTTGTAAATATATTGCAAATAAACTTGCTAAAACAGATATTGTTGATACTATAAGTTCATTTGTATTAAATGCTTTTAACAAAAAATAAATTCCAACAAATATAGCCATAAAAACTATTGCAACAATACTCCATTCTTTCCTACTTATTTTATTTACTTCAACAGAATCAGTCTCTTTATTTTTATGTTTAAACCAACTTACAATTCCAATTATATACATTGGAAACATCATAAATAAGTATATTATTACTTCTCCATAAAATTTATTATTGAAAGATACTATTGAATATAATAATGTTATTGCAATTCCAAATACCTGACCTAGATTTTTTCCTTTAGCAAGTAATAATGCTGTTACTATTCCGAACTATTGCGCAAATTGTTGTTAATACATCTGATTTAAAGATAATTCCTATTGTTGAAACAAGAATAATACTTCCAAATAATAATATTTTTTCTAGCTTTGACCATGATTTTAGCATAATCTTACCAACCTTTCCTTTTATTTATTAACTTTAAAAGCACCTCTCCATAATACTTTTTCTAGTTCATATCTTCCCATAGTTTCTTCATGTAAATATAGTTCTTCCCAATCACTAAAAAATCTTCTTATATCATCTGCATCAAAGAATCTTTTAAATCTCCCATCTTCTGTTTCATATAAATGGGGTTCTATTTCAATTCCTTCTCCAGCACCATGATTAACATCTCTTACAGAATTTACTCTAAATATAAGTATTCCATTTGGTTTTAATACTCTTTTTATTTCTTCTAATATCTCAAAAGTTTTTTCTTCTGTAAAATAATGTAATGATAAATCACTAATTATAATATCAGTAAAATTATTTTCAAATGGCAATCCTTTTGTCATATCAAAACATTCTACTCTATCTACTTCTGGAAAATTATTTTGAATATTTTTTATAGCATTTTGTGAATAATCACAAGGAATAACTTCTTTTCCTTTTTCAATTAAATATAGTGTATCATTACCACTTCCACAGCCTAAATCAATTATAGGAGTTTTGCATTTTGATATAGCTCTTTCAAATAAATCTAGCCAATCATCATATTTTATTTGTTTCCTTTCATAATGACTATGAACATTATCCCATCTTTTATTTGCTTTTTCTATTGCATCTTCTCTTCTATCATCATCTATTTCCATACATACTCCTTTTATATAAAAATTATAATATATTTGTGTTCATATTGAATTTTATATGACTTACTGACAAGATTTTACCATAAATTTCAAAAAAAATAAATAGTAGCAACCAAAGTAATTTTTCAAAAATTTTGATTGCTACTATTAAATTATTCATTTTTAGGACTACCACCCAAATTACTTATATATCATCAAAAGAATAAATTCTTTAAACATATTTATTATTTATACTCCCATCACTTTTATAATATAACCTCTTCTTTAATTTTCTCAACTTTAGCTAATATTTGATTATACTCATCTCTATTTACTTCTGTACCATGTAACAATCTTTGCTTTTTTCGTTCTTCTAATGTTAAATCATCTTCTGTATCATCATAATATACCAATAAATTCAATTCCAAACATTCTATTTCATAAGCTGTA
>CAMJYG010000081.1 GCA_946409935.1 uncultured Clostridium sp.
GCCAGTTTATCTTGTACTCCACGAAGTGCTTCTCCAAATCTTTGGAAATGGACTACTTCCCTTTGTCTTAAATATCTTAATGGATCTAAAACATCTGGATTATCTCTACATAGGTCTATTAATTTTTCATAAGTTGCTCTGGCTTTTTGTTCTGATTAAGGAAATTAGTGCAACCATTTTTCTCTTTTAAAATATAGGCTGTGTGCCTATATTTTAAAGCAAATTTCAACATTTTTATTTTTATCAATTTCTATTTTTTCTATCAATTTTTTTATAATATTATTATCAAAATTTTTGCATTCTTCAAAGTTCATAATTATTTTATTAATATCATTTTTATCTGTTTTTGTATTATTAGAAATAGCTAAGCTTTCTAATTTAAGTTCCAATTCGTTAATTCTATTTTTATACTCTTTATATTCTATTTGAAATTTTTCTTGTGATATTTTTCCTTCTATTTTCTGTAAATAAATACTTTTAAAGTTTTTCTCTTGTTTTGATAATTCTCTTTTAATTTTACTACAATCATCGAAATCTGATCCATCTCTAACTTTTTTAATATCTTTTTCAAATTTAGTTATTTGCATTTGTTTTAATCTATCTGAAATTTTATTTAGTACAATTTGATTAAGATGTGATTCCATTATTTTATTTGATCCATCACAAATTTCTTTATGTCTATAATGTTCTTCGCAAATAAAATATTCCAGATTATTTTTTGTTCCTGTAATTACACCATTGTTATCAATTCTTATTGGTTTTGAGTTCTTATATGTCATTTTTCTTCCGCAATTTTTACAAAAAGTCAATCCCTTTAGCAAATATATATATGTTTGATTTTCCTTTTTTGTCCTATGACCCTTCATTTCTTGAACTTTGTTATAATCCTCCCTTGTAATTATGGCAGGATGTGTATTTTCTAAAATATTATATTGTTGCTTTGGAGTTGTAATTTTTTTCTTTAATGTTATATTATTTTCATATTTATTCAAAACCATATCTCCTACATATATTGGATTATTTAAAATCCTATTTACCATAGATTTTGTCCAATATTTGCTAGTTCTCTTTAATCTAAAATATTGTGAAGCCGTAGGAATTTTTTTTATATTCAAATCATTTGCTATTTGCAAAGGCTTTTTGCCTTCTAAATATGCTTTATAAATATATTTAATAACGTATTGGGCATTTTCATCAATTACTAATTTTTGTTTATCTATATTGCTTTTTTTATATCCATAGGCTACACTTGATTCAATAAACTTTCCTTGTTCTTTATAATTTCGTTTTACTGCTTTTATTTTTTTTGAGATATCTTCTAAATAACTGTGGTTTACAATTCCTCTTAAAGCAACTACATCATCAATTTCATATCTTTCGCCTGTGTCAATGTACTCTGTTACAGAAATAAGTCTTACATCATTATCTGGGAAAAAGATGTCTGTATAATATGAAGTCATATTTTTATCTCTTGTAAGTCTACTCATATCTTTAACAATAACCATATTAATTTTATTTCTCACAATATCAACCATTAGCCTATTAAGTTCTGGTCTTGATGCTAGTATTCCAGAATATCCGTTATCTATGTATTCATCTATAATACTATAATTATGCAATTTGGCATATTTTGTAGTGATTTGTCTTTGCATATCTATACTATTATTGTTTTCTCTATCTTCTTTAGAAAGTCTCAAATAAATAGCTGCATTGTAACTTTTCATCATACCATCTCCATAATATCATATTTATAATTTATATAAATGTTATCATCAATATCTATTTCAACGGTATCTATAACATTTGCTAATTGTTCTTTAGTCCAATTTTTTACATTTGAAACTTTTTCGGATATTTTTTTAAATTCTTTATTTGATATTGTTTTAGAAGTATTCATCTTATTCTTTAATTCTTCTATTCTCGCATTAATACTTTCTCTATTTTGAATTTCTTGATTGTACATTGATTTAAAATCACATTCTTGTATGATTTCATTTTTATAATCAATATATAATTCAGAAATTAGCTTATTACACTTTTCTAATTGTCTTTCTTTCATTTTAAGTTCTTTTTCATAGTTTGAATTAGATTTATTATTATAAGATTTTTTTATTAAATCGTCTATATGGTTATATTTAGTAATATTATTTATTTTTTTATTTAAGTTTTTTATTACTATTTGAGTAACTGCATTTAATTCTATTCCTTTATGTTTTCTTATACATTCACCTTTTCTATGTAAACTGCTTGAACAATATAATCTCATAAAAGATATTGTTCTTCCGTCTTTTCTATATTTTACTTTCAGTCCCATAGGTTCACCACATTCTTTACACATTACAATTCCATTCAGTACCCATTTGTAAGTACGTGGCTTTGATTTTGCACATAAATTAATTCTACATTGTACGCTATCAAATAATTCTTGTGGTATTATGGCTGTATGAGTATTTAAAACTATTTTCCAATCAGAACGTGGGATTTGTTTTACTTTTTTAGATTTATAACTTAAATTTATAGCTTTTCCATATTCCGTATGCCCTAGATATACTTTATTTTTTAATATCTTTGATATTGTAGAATATGTCCAACCATACTCACCATGTTTATTTTTTTCAAATCCGTTATAACTTGGACAGTGAATTTTCTCCAAAGATAATATTCTTGTAATTTCTCCCATTGTTTTTCCTTCATCGTACATTTTGAAAATTCTTTTTACTATTTCAGCCTCTTCTTCAAATACAACTAATTTGTTCCTATCATTTTCATCTTTTTTATAGCCATATGGGGCTTTAGCAGCAACATATAGTCCTTTTTCTTTTCTGGCCCAAACTCCACTTTTAACTTTTCGAGAAATATCTTTGCTATACCAATCATTAATTAAAGTTTTAAATCCAATCATATCATTATTAGAATTTTTTAAATATGTATCTACATTATCTAATATTGCAATATATCTAATATCTCTTTCTAAAAAGAATATTTCTATAAAATAATTTGCTTCAAAATTATTTCTGCTTAATCTTGATAAATCCTTCGTTATAACACAATTGATTTTTTTACTTTCAATATCTTCTAACATTCTTTGGAAATTAGGTCTATCGGTATTGAGTCCTGTATAACCATCATCTATATAAAAATCATACAGCTCAAAATCATTTCCTAATTTTTTTATTTTTTCTTCTATTATACTTTTTTGACTAACAATGCTATCACTGACTTCTTTATCTCCATCGTCAACAGATAGTCTTAAATAACCTGCAACTTTATATTTGTTTTCCACAATAATTACGCCTCCTCTTCGTAAATATTGTCTAAATCGAAAAACAATGTTACTTATGTGATTATTATAATCTTCATTTGTAACATTGTCCACCAATTTTCATAATTTTTATTCATTATTTGACCTTAATTCTTGCAATCCATATTTAGCTATTAATTTAATCATTTGGTCTTTACTTAATCTTTGATTTGTAACTCTAACTATTACATTATATTTTTTATTATCAATTGTATATATTTCTTTTTCTTCTATATTAATTCCATCCATAAGTTTGAAAACCTCCATATTAAAGGGTATGTGAATTTTTGATAAAAATTACATTTTTT
>CAMJYG010000082.1 GCA_946409935.1 uncultured Clostridium sp.
TTTGAAACATTTTTAGGATTTAATGGAGATAAAGAACCAGATATAGACTTAAACTTTTCTGGTGAATATCAAGCAAAAGCACATAGATACACAGAAGTAATATTTGGCAAAGGAACAACCTTTAAAGCAGGAACAATAGGTACAGTAGCGGATAAAACAGCTTATGGATATGTAAAAAAATATTTTGAAGAAAGACATATTCCTATAAATAGAGCAGAAACTCAAAGATTAGCAGTGCGGTTGCACTGGAATAAAAAGAACAACAGGTCAACATCCAGGAGGAATTATAGTTGTACCAAAAGGAAGAGAAATATATGAATTTTGCCCTGTGCAGCATCCAGCAGATGACCCAAATTCAGATATTATAACAACGCATTTTGACTATCACTCTATAGACCAGAACTTATTAAAATTAGACATACTTGGTCATGATGATCCTACAATGATAAGAATGTTGCAAGACATAACAGGACTAGACCCAACAAAAGTGCCTCTTGATGATAAAGAAACAATGTCAATATTTAGTTCAACAAAAGCAATTGGAGTAACACCAGAGCAAATACATTCAGAAGTAGGAAGCTACGGAGTACCAGAATTTGGAACAAAATTCGTAAGAGGAATGTTAGTAGACACAAGACCAACAACCTTTGATGAATTAATAAGAATATCTCGGTTTATCACATGGTACAGACGTATGGCTTGGAAATGCACAAAGTTTAATAGAAGCAGGAACAGTAACACTTCAAGATGCAATATGCTGTCGTGATGATATAATGATTTACCTAATAAAAATGGGATTACCACCAAACCCAGCATTTAAAATAATGGAAACAGTACGTAAAGGAAAAGCACTAAAAGACCCTGCAAAATGGGCAGAATATGTAGCGTTAATGAAAGAACACAATGTACCAGATTGGTATATAAAATCATGTGAAAAAATAAAATACATGTTTCCAAAAGCCCATGCAGCAGCATATGTAACAAATGCATTCAGAATAGCATGGTTCAAAGTACATCAGCCAAAAGCGTATTATGCAGCATTTTTCTCAATAAGAGCAGCAGACGATTTCGATAGTGAAATAATGTGCTTCGGAAAAGAAAAAGTAAAAAACAAAATGAAAGAAATTGATTTACTAGGAAACAATGCAGCACCAAAAGACAAAACAATGTATCCAGTATTAGAACTAGTGCTAGAAATGTATGAAAGAGGATTCAAGTTCTTACCAATGGACCTATATAAATCACATTCAACAAAATTTATTGTAGAAGAAGAAGGAATAAGGCCACCATTAAACAGTATACCAGGACTTGGAACAGTTGCAGCACAAGGAATAGAAAAAGCAAGAGAAGAAGGAAAATTCATGTCAATAGATGACCTAAGAATAAGATCAAAAGTAGGAACCTCTGTAACAGACTTACTAAAAAAATTCGGATGTCTAGAAGGAATGAGCCAAAGCAACCAAATGAGCCTCTTTGGTTAAAAAAATTGCCAAAGGGACGCCCCTTTTGGCAATAAATTGTCAAGGGGACACACCTTATTTATTTTGAAAGCATTTTGCATTTGGTAATACATAAAAAGCATTCAGATTAAAAAATGTTAAAAAATGAAAGGGGAATTTATAGTTGCAAAATACGATTAATTTACAAGAAATATTTACTCTAAAAAATATAATAATATATATAGTAGCAATAAATTTATTTGGCTTTTTTATTATGTGGTTAGATAAAAGAAAAGCTAAAAAAGGTGCATGGAGAATACCTGAAAAAACATTATTTATAATAACCGGTTTAGGTGGAGGAATAGGAACAATAGCCGGAATGTATACCTTTAGACATAAAACTCAAAAATTAGGGTTTGTAATAGGTTTTCCATTAATTACTATTCTTGAGATTATTGCAGTTATTTGGTTTGGATTTTTGAAATAACTTTATTGCAATTTTTACAAATATCAATCCAAAGAATTAGTAGAAAATTAAGATACTATAAAAATAAAGAAAGAAGCCGACGCGTCGTTTAATTAAGCAATGTGCCGGCTTCAATATTTATACAAATTCATTAGATTTCCGAATTGTTCTAAATACATAGATTAAGAGATGTTTTGAAAAGGCACAGTAAGAAAAATAATATACATAAATAATACAAATAATATCCGAATTATTTAAACTAAGAACAATTGTGAATAACTCATGAACGCAAAATGAAGAAACAAGGTTATTCACAAAGTTATCCACAGTTTCCACATTTATAAATCGACAATTGCAAAAATCAAAACGGATAACATAAAACAAGATAGACTACATAATTGTAATAATAATGAAATGGAAAAGAAATAAATTAATGCGAAAAATAAAAGAAAAGAAAGAATTATATAAAAAAATAAAAGATAAAATTGAAAAATCTGCATAAAATTAAATATTATGACATTAATATGTAACATATTTGTAAATCGAATAATAATATAAAATAGGGATAAAAGTCGAGATAGTGAAATTTACATTGTGGATAAGTATTTAATACGCCTTGAGCGAAAAGAGAAAGGAATGAAATTCATTATGTTTAATAATTTTAGATGTTGTATGTGTAAAAGAGATATGAATAGAGGACCAGAAACAGATGATATAACACAAGAACAATTAAATGATTTTATACAAAGAGGAGCTATATTAATAGATGTAAGAAGTCCACAAGAATATGATGAAGGTCATTTGCCATATTCAATTTGTGTTCCAGATTATGAAATATTATACAAGATAAATAGTTTAATAAATAATAAGAATCAAGAAATAGTTTTATATTGTATTACTGGTTCAAGAAGTAAAGTTGTGCAAAGAAAGTTGCAAAAAATGGGATATAGAAATGTTTATAATTTATATAAACGGAATTACAAGTTAATGTTTTTATAGTTACTAATTAATGCTTTAAATTATAAAAACTAATTGAAATGTTGATATATTAATATTTACTCGAAAAATCTCGGCTACATTAAATATTAAAGAATTTTTAAAAATAATTTTATGGCACCCTTTCAAGACAAGCTTGAACATTTTCCATAAAATTATTTAAAAAATTCTAATAACATTTAATTTGCATTCGATTTATTCTCGAAAATATTAATATATCAACATTTTTAAAATATGTTAAGCTTAAAATATTAATTAGTAACTATAAAAACATTAACTTGTAACTAAACTCTTGTGATTTTCAAGTTGGTATGTTAAAATGTAACATGAAAGTTACAAGTTTGAGTTACAATGAAGAATGGGAAAGGAATATCGTTTAAAATGAATAATAGACAAGAACACATTAGAAATTTTAGCATTATTGCTCATATAGACCATGGAAAATCAACACTAGCAGATAGATTAATAGAAATGACAGGTGTATTATCTAAAAGAGAAATGGAAAGCCAAGTTTTAGATAATATGGAAATAGAAAAAGAACGTGGAATAACTATAAAGTCTCAAGCTGTTAGGATGATTTATAAGGCAAAAGATGGACAAGAATATACCCTAAATTTAATAGATACACCAGGTCATGTGGATTTTAATTATGAAGTATCAAGAAGTTTAGCTGCATGTGATGG
>CAMJYG010000083.1 GCA_946409935.1 uncultured Clostridium sp.
ACTAATACACCTTGTATCAATCCAAATACTGTAGCTCCTATTTCAAAAATCATCTAAATCATCTCCTCACATATAGTATATTACACCATAAGTAATTGATTGTCAATATATTTATGGTGTTTTTTACTATAAGTTATATATTTATTTCAAATTCATCAGATTTATTGGTAATTTTATGATAATCAGGCACATAAGCATAATCAAAAAGTTCATCTTCTTTTGTAGTTCCATCAGCTATATCAATAATATCTTGTTGTTGGAAATCACCATAATCATAGTAATCTTTTACTTCTTGAGTTACTAAATCTTTAGATGGTTCATTTCCGTTTAGTAATATATTTCTAAAAAATTCTTTTATCCTATCTAATAAGTATTTAATAAAAGTATGTAAGTTTCTATTCTCCTTTTCTAATTCTTCATTTTTATTTTTTAATAGCTTAACTTCATTTTTAATATTTTGATTTTCTTTTTCTAAAGATTTATAACTATTAGCAAAATTATTAACTTCGTTAAAAACTTGTTTTATTTTAGGCTCTAATTCCTTTATTTTTTTAGATTCTTTTATAACTTTATTCATAGTATCAAATGTATCTTTATCAACAACAACATGTTTCTTATCAAATGGAATACTCTTTGAAGATTCCATTTTTTTATCTAGTTCATCAAACTCTTTATTAAGTCTATCGGATCTAACATTTATTTTTTGTTCTAGTTCTCTATTTATTCTTTTATATTCTTTAATTTTAATATGTTTCCTATCACTACCTTTAATACCTCTTTCTAAATCATAACCTTTATCAGTTAGTCTTTTATGATATTTATCTTGTAACTCTGATAGGTGTATTTTGTCTCTTATATATTGTTTTTTAGAAATAGTATATCTTTCAGTATTAGTTCTTTTATCATATTTTTTAATTAAGGGAACTACTACACAATGTACGTGAGGTGTTTTTTCATCTAAATGAACAGTAGCATGTAAAACTTGTTCTTTCTTATAACCTAAATCATTATAAACAAATTCCATACAAGTATCAGCCCATTCTTTTATATCATCTCTTGTCATATCTTTAAAGAATTCATTAGTTGCTGTAAACATTAATTCATCAGCTATTACATTATTAGATCTATCTAGCATTTGTTTAAATGACTTTTTTCTATCTTCTCTTTCAGTTTTCATTCTTTCATCATGTTCTTTTTTATAATCTTTAGTTAAGTTATAAAAAACCTTAACATACTTTTCTGTTAAGGGGACTAATTCAATATTATTTTTAGTTAATTCTAATTTTATATCTGGATTTGATTGATAAGCTTTCTTTTCTCTTTTATTATGTGATCCTATTTGTGCTAAATCATTTATTGTATAAATAGGTTCACTTCTAAATATTGCATAATTTAAATTCATGTATCGTTTCTCCTTTCTATTACATAACAAAAAAAGTGTCTATAAAACACTTTTTATCATTTTATTATTACTTAACAATCTCTGATAGCACTTATTCAATTTTTCTCTATCAGATATATTCTTTATATTACCTTTTTGGTAATTTATATTTTTTTGTTTTTTATTTATTCCCTTAGGAAAAAAATCATCAAATTCTTTTATGAATTTCTCATATCTATCATGTACACGACTTTCTACCATCTTAATATGTTGAAAATTACCATAAAACTTAAGATACAAATTATATATTTTATAATAATCTTCTATAGTTTTCACATTTGATATGTGATTTTTAAGATATTTATATTGTGTATGAAATTCGTAATGTTTATGGTTAGCAACGCGAGTCTTATTTCCATTTATATATACGCCTGTTATTTTTTTTACTGATTCTTTCTTATAATAATGAACTTTTTGTCTTTTTATTTGCATATCATTTCTTTTAATAATTCCAAACAATTTATCAATAAAATCTTGAGATATTTTATTTTTACTGCTAAACACTACATCATCAACATATATTGACATATCTATATCTTCTGCTTTAGAAAGTTCATATAGATAATTAAAAAAACTATAATTTACAAGATATGCTAATGTTGAACTTTGTGAAAGACCTTGTCCTAATCTATAAGAGCCATCATCTGATATACATGTAGATAAAACAGCATAAAACATTGCAATATCAGAAGATATATTAAATTCATTTTTAAAAAATAAATATAGTTTGTACTTTGTAACTGAGGGATAAAAATCTTTTAAATCAATTGCAAAAACATATTTATCTCCAACATGTACTTGAGCATTAGTATGATATGATCTTTGTTTTACCGCCGAATGCAAATATGGAATTATACTTTTTTGTTTTATACCTCTCACTTTTTTATCCAATAATATACTCATTAATATCTTATTAAACTTTTTTTGACTTTTCTTAAGCCACTCTGTATTTATTGTTACAATTTTTCTATACTTAGTTTTATCATCGCCATCAGGAATGGATATAAACCTTTCAGATATGTTTTTTTCTATATTTAGAATTTCTTTATATTTTTCTTCTTTAGTTTGAATTTCTTTTGCCCAATTTTTCTTCACATAAAAAGTATCATAAAAACTATCAATAGATTTATCTAAATGTTTTATATCAACATAATCTGGAATATTCAATATTTCCTTAATTATTTGTGGCTTAGTTAATCCATATAATCTACATTTTTGAATTTTTTGTTCTATTAAATCATTAAGGTTCATATTTAGTCACCTCTTTAAAAATAAAAATTCTATTATTACAAAAATAATAGAATGACCCGTTCATTATAAATTTAACAATCTTAACAACGAATCCAAGAAATGTAGCACTTGTTAACAAGATAACTACTGCATTAAGAAAAATTTCAAAATTTGACTTATCATTAGAATATTCTAACTTAATTTGTCGTTCTTTTTTCTTTTTCTCATTTTTGGATAAGTATTTAAACTTAAAATCCATAACTTTCTCACCTCCAATAATTAATATTACTAGAGGCCTCATTGACTAAATTGATTGTCAATAGAACAGGCCACCTAGCTATACCATAGTAATATGGGATAGCAGCTTATTGGGCATTACATCAACATATATAGCATAATTAGTTGCGAAATATACTGACGCTCCCCAAATTAAGGACAGCCATTATAATAGCCAAATATTTGCGAATACTCTATATGAATACCGAGTAAATCAATGAGCTTCGTTGTATTAAATATTATATACCTTTTTCCTATTTGAATCAATCTTTTATGATCAATTTATAAAAAGATACTAATTTTCAAGTATCTTTAACCCTTTGTATTTATTATCATTCATAGTCATTCTCTTATTTTTGGATTTTTCAGTATCGCCCATGTCCTACATCTATAACAATTTTTTTACTATTCATTATAATCACCTATATTAGCATATGAAA
>CAMJYG010000084.1 GCA_946409935.1 uncultured Clostridium sp.
AAACTAATATTTATTTACGAACACTTGTATTGTATCATATATATGTTATCTATTCAATCTTTTTTCAATTTTTATTATTATTTTTTTCAAACCAAAAAAGAATGTTAACATACGTTGTATGTCCACACTCTTTTTTATCTTTTAATTTGAATATTATCCAATTCTTTTCTTTAATAATAGTGAATCCTCAGACAATTCAAGTTTTGTCTTTTCTTGTACCAATTTCATAAGTTGATTATTATCCTTTTGTAAATGATATTCATTTACAGATATTATATATTGTTTTTTCTTTTCCATTGCTATTTCATGTGCTTTTATTATTAAAGTTGCAACTTGCCTTTTATCTATTCCTTCAAAACAAGAAGAATCATGAATTAAAAATTCAACTAAATTATTATAATATAATATTAATAAGTCTACTACAATATTTTTCACTGCACTAATTCCTTCTCCTTTATCTCCCTTTAAGTTTAATGTTACCTTTATTGGCATACTATTTATTCTTCTATCTATAGGAATTTCTATATCAAAATATGCTTCTTGATCGTCCTCATAAATTTCATCAACTAGGTTAAACACATAAGTCCTATATATATTAATCAGTTCTTTATACATTTCCAATTTTTGTTCCAATATGATATATTTTTCTTTAATTGAATCTTCTATTTTTTTCTTATTTGATAAATCCTCTATTACTCCAGATACTCTACCATATTCTTCTTGATTCTCTAAAAGTTCAGTGTTTTTTATTTCATACAGATTCAATGCTTCTTTAAAAATATCATTATCTGAAATTTTAGCTGACAATTCATCAATTTCTTTTGACAAAATATTAATTTCATCTTGTAATTTATAATTTTTATTGGTAATTTCTTTTACTTCTATTTCATATATGTCTTTTTTATCTTTAAACATATTATCATAAAACTGCTGTACTTCACTTAGTGTTCTTTTGGTTATCTCTGGAATAACAATATTAGCTTGATTATATAAATTAATAATATCTTTATATGAAATATCAGTTTTATTACATTCATCAATTAATTCCAATAATCGGTTAATCCTGTATAAATTTTTTTCTAATAAGAGTTTTTTCTCTTTTAATATAGAATTTTTCTCAGAATGAATTTTTATTAATTTCATAGAATCTTCAGATATATTTAGATTATTAATTTTATTTTTTAAAGATTTTAACTCATTTTCTAATTTTGTTTTCTTTTGTAATAAAACAAATTGTTTTTTTTCTAATGTTTTTATATCTTCTTTAAAAAATTTATTGTATTCATTGTATGATTTAAGTTTTTCTTGTTCAGTTTTAGTTCGTACAAATATATCTATTAATTCATTCAATTTTAACAATGTTAAAAAATTTTTAACATCATCTTTAGTTGGACTCTTATTAATGCTACTTATAATATTACTTCTTTTTTCTAAAAATAATTGCTTAGAGTTGATGCCACGTTCAATCTTAAAATATTCAAGATATTTATTATATGAATATGTTTCCCCATTAATTTTATATTCATTGACACCTAATAATTTATCTATAATATATTCGTTTCCATTATATAGTATTTTAGCTTCAAGTAACCAACCATCTATTTCTTGTGGATAATCTCTTTTTTCTTCTTTTCTTCCTAATATATATGAAATAAATTTAAATAGCAAAGTTTTTCCTATACTATTTGAAGTTTTTTTATCATTTTTAGGTTTTGCTATTTTTCCATAAATCATTGTCATTCCATTTTCGAAAAAGTCGATGTCTCTAATATTCATTCCTTTATTATCAATTATTTTAAGTTGCAATATTTTCATTGAATATCACCCCTTTATCATCATAATTTATCATTTGTGACATATACATATAAGTTATTGTTAATATAAACTTACTATAATTAGGTTTATATTTTAATTTATTATTATTTATATATTCTTTGTTTAACTTATCCCATATTTGTTCTACTGTATATTTTTCATTTGAAATAATATCTAATATACAAGCACTTAAACCTATTAGACTTTCTGAAATTGTTATATATTTATTTGGTAAAATCATTTTCTTCATCTTCCTTTTCAAATATATCACATTTATCGAAAATATATACAACTAAAAATTTTAAAGGTAATTCTAATGCTCTTTTGCATTTATGAACTTCTAAAATATTTTCTATAATTGAATCGTATAGTTGTATCCCCGAATGTCTTTTACTCAACTCTTTATATGTATTAATTATATATAATCTCGTTGTTTCAAATTTCGCTAACTGTTCTATATCTTGGTTCATAAGTCTTATTACTTCTTCTACTATAGTGGCTTTATCCAATATTGCATTTATTTCTTCTTCTCTGTCTTGCAAATTATTTATTTTTATTTTTTTAGGTGTTGATATCCTATTATAGTCTTCAAGCCTATTAGAAAATAACGTAATATAATCATATTTTTCAGATATACAACTGATTGTATAAATAATATCTTGAATATTTGGTATATTTAAATCAACTGTATTTGAAATCCCTAATGTGACCTTTAAAGCTGTTAATATCTCGATTGGCAATTCATCTAGGTAACTTTTAAAATCATAAACATCCATAACTTGATTTTGAAAATCAATGTTATATTTTTCTCTATATTTTTGCACGATACTTTCAAAATAATGATTTGGATCTGGAGGCAATCTTTTATCAATATTATTAAATAAAAAAATAGTTTTAGAAACTTTTCCACCCCACATTTTCTTTACATATACATTATATAGTAATCCACTTAAGTCTCCTTCAAACTTTTTTTTCATGTCATCTGTAATATTATCAACATGAGATAATGGAGAATTAATCATATAAAATATAGCTTCATCTTTTAAATATCCATCATTTTTATAATCGCCTCTCATTGACTCTGGCATTATATAATTTTTTTTCTTAAATTTATAGTATTCTCTTAAAATGATTCCAATATTGTTTTGAAAATTAATTCCTGTAGTTCCTCTTAAAAAGTAAATGATACTATTTACAAATTGAGCTTTTTTACTTATTTCTTCCAAATCTTCCATTGACATACCACCTTATTTTTTACATTATATACTAATTCTAAAAAAAAGTAAATTCATTTCCATTTTTTGTTTACGAACATTTGTATTGTATCATATTTGTTTAAAATCTTCAATATTTTTATACAAAATTTATCAAAATTTTAGATTTATAATTTCCTTTATTACATCAGAATTTATAATTTTTTCTAACATATCATTTGCTTCTTTTCTTGTTTCTTCTGAACTTGATATATAATAGTTTTCAGTTGTTTCTATTCTACTATGCCCTAAAATATCTGCA
>CAMJYG010000085.1 GCA_946409935.1 uncultured Clostridium sp.
ATTATAGATGCTATTAAAAATTATAATAGTATCCCAATTGAACATGATTTATGTTTACAAAACTATACAGATGAGATTATAGAAGAATTTCAAAAAATATTTAATATAGATTTTTCTAGGAAATATTTGACTTTATCAGAAATCAAAAAAAATTTTTTATTTTATCGAAAAAAGATTGGATAGTCTACAAATCAAAAGCGAGCAATCATTACTGCGGTAGTACTTTGCTCGTTTCAACTGTAAAACTCAAGATTTTATATATTAACATTTTTTTGGAAGTTTGCCAATACAATTATGTAAACCCAATGTATGCCTATGAATGAAATGAGAAAATGTCCCAACTTAAAAATAACTGTTCTCTTAAATTATATAATTCTTTTCTTTATATTCTTTGTCATTTTTTTATAATCATAACTTGATATCCTAGGTCTATTAGCCAGAATCTGGTACTAAAGCTACATCACATTTTACTTTCTTATTATCTTCATTTATATCTGTATCTCCAGCAATATAGTATCTAATTCCATCTATATCTATAATATATCCAACCCAACCATTTTCTTTCAGATGGAATGCTTTATTTACATTGTAAGCAGGAACTGTTTCAAATCTTATTCCTAAAACTCTCTCTGTTTGATTTGGTTCAACTGCTATAATGCAATCTTGTCTTATTCCATTTTTTAGATAAATATTAAATCTGCATCATTATAATTTTTTTCTATGTTATAAGGATATATATAAATAATTTTATTTTTACTTATTCTTATAGAACTATGTGTTAAAACCTCTATATTTTCTAACATAAATTTTTATGTCTTAATCTCTATATTCAAATGTTCATATTGTCAAAAGCTTCCTCACATCTTAAATAAGTTTTTTAATTTCTTCTTCCATATCTTCCGGTTTAAATGTTGGAGAATATCTTTCTACAACATTTCCATTTCTATCTACTAGAAATTTCGTAAAGTTCCATTTAATATCTTCTGGATTTTTAGCTGTTGTGCTTATTTTTTCAATAGCTTTCATAGATAATTTATTTTTCATACCTTCAGTTACATCTTCGGTCTTTTGACTTTTTATATACGTAAATAATGGGCTTTCATTTTCTCCATTGACTTCAATTTTTGAAAACTGGTCAAAAGAAGTATTGTATTTAAACTGACAAAATTGATGTATTTCATCATCACTTCCTGGTGCTTGACTTCCAAATTGATTACATGGAAAATCTAATATTTCTAAACCCTCGTTATGATACTTTTTATATAAGTTTTCTAGCCCTTCATATTGAGGTGTAAATCCACAACCTGTTGCTGTATTAACAATAATTAAAATTTTTCCTTTATAATCTGAAATAGAAACATCTTCTCCATTTCTATTTTTAACTGAATAATCATATATTGACATATTCTATATACCTCCATTATTTTGATTCATATTGCAATTTAACTCCTTTACACCCAATTTTCAATTTTATTTCTTGCATTTTTACAATCTGTTCCTTTAATAGCAATACTATCATTTAAAACAATTGCACCTTTACAAATTCTTTTTATATCATTTGGCATACTTGCAAGACCTGATCCCTCATGTGTTGTAACTACTCTTACTGTTTTACCTGTAAAATCTAAATCTTTTATTGCTGTTTCAACTTCTGGAGCATAAGTTCCCCAAAATATAGGACTCATTATATATATTACTTCATACCCAGAAATATCTTCTAATTTTTCTTTAATTGGTGCATTTCCTACTCGGCGTTTTGCTTCTTCAATACAAGTAGCATAATCTTTTGCATAAGGTACAAGTGGTTCAATTTTAAATAAATCTGCTCCCGTAAATTCTTGTACAAATTCTGCAATATATTCTGTATTTCCTTTATTAATATATCCTACTGCATAATTTTCATCTGCTCTAGAAAAGTATATTACTAAGCTTTTCTTATCTTTATAAGATTCTTTATTTCCTCCAAATAATCCCATTTTTAAATCTCCTTTCTTTTTTATTATTTGATTGCATTATATCACTTAAAGTTAACTTTAAGTCAAGTTCTTTTATAAATTATTATTTTATTTTTACCTTACAAACGGAATTACTTTATATTTAACTTTCTTCTTGTATTCTGAATATCCATTCAATTCTCTTTCTAATACTTTTTCCTCATTTCTTATTCTTTTACCAATAATAATAGGATAAGCCAAAAAAATTATAAAAGAAATAATAGAACCTAGTATCAATGGCATTGTTAGAAATAATAGAATAGTTACTGCATACATAGGATGTCTTACAATTCCATATAATCCTGTATCAATTACTTTTTGATTATCCTGTACCTCAATAGTACGAGATAAATATGCATTTTCTCTTAATACTTCTGCATACAAAATATTTCTAAATTAGTGCTATTGCCAATATAATTATTCACATTAACCACAAATATAGCATCAGACAATTCTATCCTTTTAAAATGTGCATCTTTTAGTTTTAAAAGTTTTTCTTTTCTATTTTTTTCAATTTACTCTTAACATATAAGTTCTTTCAATTTAATATTTTTAACTTATATATTTATTATTCTGTCTATAAACTCTATTATAAAGAAAAATATATTTGTTGTAAATATAAATTCAATCAAAATATATTTAATTCTATTTTCCTCTTTCATTAAAGTTTCAATAATGCAAATAAAAGTCACTATACATATTAATAATGAAAAAAATCCCAAAACAATACACATAGTATATCTCCATATGTTCAATTAATCTTTCTACAAGATATTATACCACAATGTGTAATCAGATTCTACATTTTTAGACATATCAACTTTATTATACTCTCTTCCTGATTAGAAAGATTAATATTAAATCACCCCATATTACGTTTCCACAATATAAGGTGATTTCTAATAAATTATATCTAATTGTTTTTACACATATCATTCATATAATATTTTTTTTCTGCCAGTTTATCTTGTACTCCACGAAGTGCTTCTCCAAATCTTTGGAAATGGACTA
>CAMJYG010000086.1 GCA_946409935.1 uncultured Clostridium sp.
TTATTTGTTTATATTCATTTAATTCCATAATTCATCTATCCTTTCATATATAAAAAAGAAGTAGATATTTCACTACTCCCTAAATTTGTTTTAATCCCAATGCTATTAAAATTTTATTATCAATTTCTTGCATTGCTTTATTATTCATAACTCCTATTTTTTCTTTTAATCTACTTTTGTCTATAACTCTTATTTGCTCTGTTAATACAATTGAATCAAATCTAATATTTCCAAATGGATTTATCCAAAAATGTGTAGGCTGATTTATTTTTAATCTAACTTTCTTTGTTAGTGGAACAATTATTGTTGTTGGACTATATTTGTTTCCAACATCATTTTGTACTACTATTACAGGTCTAATTCCAGATTGTTCACTTCCTATTGTTCCATCTAAATTAGCATAAAATATATCTCCTCTAGTTATATTTCTTTCCATTATGTTTACCTTTTCTTTCATCTCTACATTTCTTTAAATATTCCATTTGTTCTTGATCTTCAATTTCTTTTTCTTCTGCAGTTTCTGATTTATCTGCACCTAAAATAATAAAATATGTAAATACAACTGCAAGAAAAAATATTATCATAATTATAAGTAAAGTTATCATTGCAATCTTGTCCAACATAATCTCAACCTTTCTTTTTCTATTATGGGCTATCTCAAATAATAAGATAGCCCTGTATATATTTTTTTTTATTATTTTCTTTAATTACTCTCTCCCTAATTCATTGGATAGCAATTTGCTAAATTGCCTCATAGGAATTTCACCTGCCTGTTAGCAACAGACTTGCACTCATTGCGTGGGACGCTTTTAACGCTCGTTCTATGACTATGCAAAAGTATCATTCTATCAAACATCTTCGCCTTATTAGGAGCGACCTAATATTTAAGTAGATGGCTCTGATTCCATTCTTTAACTAGCTCAATTTGATAGTGTTTCCAATGAATTTTATTCAATTGTCAAAGTTCAAATTTGAAAGGATAAAAAATACCCCTTATTCCATAAAGGAAAAAAAGGGGCTTTTGTAGGATAAAAATTTCAAATTTTTTTAATTTTTTTTAAAATTTTAAAATTTCTCTTAATTTTTCAAGTATTTTATCTCTGTGATATTGTATTGTTGTATAATGCTTTCCTACTTTATCTGCATAATTTCTTAATGATTTATCATCATAAAACAATGCTTTTATTATTTTGTATTCATCTTCAGTTAGTTCTAATAATGCTTGTTTTAGTTTTTCAACTTCAATCTTTCTTGTAACTTCAAACTCAACATTACAATTTGGATCTGAAACAACATCTTTTGTCTTCATATCATCATCTTCATTAACTCTTTTTTGTTGTTCAATTGAAATGTCGCTTAAACTTTTTAATATTTTTTCTGCATATCTATTTCTTTCTATTTCTTGAAAATAATCTATGTATTCTTCTTGTGATACTTCCATAAGCATTTTATGAATATAAATAAATTTTTTGTTTTTATATGTATTATCTTTTCTTCTTCGTTCTTTTAATTCTTTATATGTAATCTCCTCATAATAACCTTTATTAATCTTTATAAAGCACTTGGCGTTATCGTCCATTTCTATTACCTCCATTCAATTTCAAATTTGAAAATTGAATGAAAGTCGGTGGACTATGATTTCCATTACAGAAAATCAGCAATATATACAAAAAAAAGGCATAAATATCAAATTGATTATTTATACCTTTTTTTAATCTATATTTAGTTTCTGTATAACTCAAAAATGTTAAAATCTCCAATTTACTACTCGACCTTTCATAAGCGTAGTAAATAGAGAAAACACTACGCTACTTTCTACCTCCTTTATTTTTTCCTTTGGGACTTTCAAAATAGTGAGTGTTTTATTGGATATTTACATTTTTAAAGCAAAAAAGCACACAAGTAATCTACATTCTATACATTACTGTGTGTTTTATAAAGTTTAATTCAGTTATAGTAAAATCCATCTTCAATACCTCTTTCTCAATATAAATTGATACATCTTTCGTATCTTTATGGATTTTATCTTTAGAAATCGCCAACATAATACCACATTTTTTTTGCGAAATTTGTCAAATTTTGCGAAAAGCACAAAATATTTTATGAAAAGTGTATTTTTCATTTTCGTAAAACATTTTATGTATATTATAAATTACTTTTATTGATATTATTTGGTATTTAAACTTGGGAAAAAATAAGATTTTATGAAAAAAAATAGATAAATATGGTAAAAAAACTATAATTTATAAAATTTTTTCTTATTTTACTTTTCTTATAAATAGAGAATATTTTACTTAATTCTCAACAAAATAAGTTCTAGCACGATATTCGTGCAGGATTTTAAACATTTTATATTACAATGTAAAAAATTGTAACCGAAAGGAGCAATATAAATGCGAATAAAAAGAATTAACTCAAAATTAAATGTTATTGGACAAAATGTAAAAAAATACAGAACTAAAATGAATCTAACACAACAAGATTTATGCGATAAACTAGATTTATACGGATTGAATTTATATCATTCAGACATTTATCTTATTGAGTATAATAAAAGAATTGTAAGAGATTATGAAGCACTTGCACTTTCTAAAGTTTTTGGAATATCTTTAGACGAATTATATGCAGGTGCAGATAAAGATTTAACTTAAAATGAGCCACCAAAGAATTATATCATTCTTTAATGGCTCTATATTTTTGAATAAATAATTATTGAAATAAAAATTTTAATTTATCTAAAAAAGTGACTTTCTTTTCAACTTTTTCTTCTTCTTTTTTCTTTCTTTCCACATATCCTTGCATAAAACTAGACCTTTCTGTTATTTTTATTAAATGTAATTCTTTTTTCATTCTATCATAATCAATACTAGGATATTTTTCATATCTTCCAACAATGTTGTCTGCATTAAATTCTGGTGTATATGAAAGTACAATGAATTTTGGTACAAAATATTTTTCA
>CAMJYG010000087.1 GCA_946409935.1 uncultured Clostridium sp.
TTAATCTATTTCACAAAGTATAGGTAAATGATCACTATATTCTGTATCAATTACTTTAATATTTTTTACATTTATTTCACTTGAAGTAAATACATAATCAAGTTTATAATCTAATTCATTAGCTTCAAACCCATTATATGAAAATGGTTTTGTTGTCCATGTATTAGTTGTGTCATGATAATTATAGTACTCACTAATCTTATTTATATATTTTGAAGTCCTTATTGTATTCAAATCTCCCGTAAAAATATAATTCTTTTTGTTTTTAATAATATCAATTAGTTTATTAACTTCTTTATCTTTTAATTCTGTTTCTTCAAATTTATGTGTGTATGATAAATGAGTAGTTCCTACATTATACACCTTATTATTATAATTTATAAAAACTTCTATATACATTCTTCCTTCTTTTGAATAATCATTTTTATCTAATCCTGGTTCTTGAACATAGCATTTATTTTTATTTACGAATGGATATTTTGATAATATAGCATTGCACTGACTTCTACCATCTAAAAATGTGTCAGCTATTTCATAATAAATATGTGGATAAATTTCATTTAATACCTTAACACTTGTTCTATCATCACCACTAAAACCTAATTCTTGAATACAAACAACGTCGGCATTTATTCTTCTTAGCTCTTTTGCAATATTATTTATATCTTCTTTATACCATATATTCCATTGTAATACTTTCACTATATCACCTCTATTTTCACTAATTTTTATGTTTTTTATAATTATTAAAATAATTGTCGGCATATTACAAGCCAGTACCCTAATTCATCTCAAAAATAAGCAATTTTTAATCTGTCTTTTCTATTTTTTGCTGATTTTTTATTAAAACTTGCAAGATATTAATTCTTAAAAACTCCCATTTTATAAGGGTTTAAGTGATATACGGCATAAATACAAGCCAACCAGTTAATATTAGTTTTATTTTCGTTCATTTGGATCATCTCCTTTATTTTATATTTTCTATTATATCTATAGGATAATTTTTGTTATTTTTTGAATCTCTAATTATATTAATATTAGAATCATATGATCGCAATTCATTTTTTGTCATTGTTTCTAACTCTTCTATAGAAATCCATTTAATACCCATAACTTCAGTTTTATCAAAATTTATATTTCCAGATATAATTGTTGCGTTAAATACAATTTTTAATATACTTCTATTTTCTAAGTATTGAATACATAAAACACTATCTAATTTAACATCAAAACCAGTTTCTTCCTTTGTCTCTCTAATAGCACCATCAATTATGGATTCAGAAGAATCTAATTTTCCAGCAGGAATATTAAATAATCCTTTAATCTCATTTTTTGCTTCTTGAACCATTAATATTTCATTATTATCATTTTTTATGCATACGCCTACAACAATTGCTTTATCCACGTTATTCACCACTCTTTTCGATTTGTTTTTTCAATAGTTCCAGGGCATCCATTTCCATTATATCATCTAAGTTCTTATTCTCTGCCCATTCATAATATTCAAAACTTGTTCCAGTACCCTTTTTAGTACATGTATATTTAACAAAATAATCATCATTTAGCTTTCTTAAAGTAAAAGATTTTGGAGGTAAAAATTCAATTACCTCATATTCATTCCATTCATTAGAATTAAATGCTTTATTTTTAAGCTTTGTTCCTAATTTAATCGGTCTTTCTAATGGAATTTCCTTTTCAATAGAATTAATCCACTTTGGAACATTATCAGATTCCAAAGAATAAATAAACACTTCTTCTATAGGTTTATCAATATATATAGTCAATCTATTTTCTTTCATTCTTACACCTCTTTTTTATATGTTCTTAACTTCTGTAATCACCTTGCAACTTCTTAACAAAAAATCACTTATTTTTATCTATTTTTATCATTTTTTATCAATTTTTAGGTATTTTTATTAAAAATATGCAAGATGCATTTTTTTATTTTCCTTTATTTTATAAGGTTTTAGGAGTGTTCTTAATTAAATTAAAATCAACCAATTAATATTAGTTTTATTTTCATTCATAGAAATCACTTCCTCGATTTAAAATCATTAAAATTATAGCATAAAAAGGCAGATTTTGTACTAATCTGGTTACTATTCACAGATTTTTTTTAGTAGTACACAAAAGGAGACGATAAATTTTAATTTTTTTCGTCTTTTTTAGTACTTTCCTTATCAGATATTAAAGCTTCTAATTCTTTTATTGTATATGGATTACCTTCAATTAATCTTTTGGAGGCTTTATATCTTGATACTCCACATCTGTTGCAAGTTTCTAAATAGCTTAATATTCGGGCATAATCTTTCATTCTGTTAGCATTTTTAAACATAAATGATACAGCTATTTTTCTTTTTACCTGACGCAATCCTTTTTCAGAAGTATTATTTGTAAATGCAACACTAAAATCTCGAGCAAACATTAGATGATTATCTTTAAATTTTTCAAGTCTCTCAATTAGATTTAACTCATCATTTTTATTTAAGACATTTGACATATCAACTGTACTATTCTGTTTATACCCCAATGCAATTAATTCATCATACTTATTAGATATCTCTTTTAATTTTTCATCAGAAAAGCTATATATATTTGATGAAATTAATTTCTTCTTTTCGTTGTAAGTTGTTATAAGCAGATTTCTCATTTGTTCTGCCCAACTATGATCTGGGAACATGTCTTTAATACCTTTAAGATATCTTTTTGTGTGTTCATTACATTCAGCATTTAAAAAACTATATTTACTATTATAATTTAATAAAACGTGATCGTGCATTACAACACAGTATGCCGCAAGGTTTTGTAATATTCCATCAGCATCAATACGGGTTCATGCAAAAATAAATGTTACCATTTTATATGAATATAAAAATACGAAGCT
>CAMJYG010000088.1 GCA_946409935.1 uncultured Clostridium sp.
GTAGAATAAGAGTCTCCAAAACTCCAGAGGAGGGTTCGATTCCTTCCACCCCTGTTGTTAGAACGCTTTGGATAATCAGAGCGTTCTTTTTTGATATATTATAATAGTTAAAAAAATAGGAGAAGAATAGAAAAATTATGCAAGAAATATTTTTAGAAATAGATGATTTTTATAAGAATATATTTAAAAACAGAGAAAATTATATTTTATTAGATATACGTGATGAGGATCAGTTTAAGTATGGTCATATACCTAATGCAATAAATTATAGAGCAGATCTTTTGTATAAAGATATGGAAAATGAAGAAGCACAGCATAATAGTTTAGATTGTAATAAATTGAAGCTCGATAGAGAAAAAAAAATAATTATATATTCTAATAATAACAAAGATGCTATTGAAATTGCAAAATTTCTTTTTGAATTGAAATTTGATGTTAAAGTTATAAAAGATGGTTATGTTTCGTGGGTATTATTTGAAATGGAGCAGGAGTTGAATAATGCGGATAAAGGAGTAAAAGACTCTGTTGAATTATCAATTAGAAAAAAATTTCATAAGAATATTTTTTCAAAATTTGCTAAAGCTATAAAAACATATGAACTATTAAAACCAAATGATAAAGTTATGGTATGTATTTCTGGTGGAAAAGATTCAATGTTGATGGCAAAATTATTTCAAGAATTAAAAAAACATGATAGATTCTATTTTGAATTAGAATTTGTAGTAATGGATCCTGGATATAATAAAGCTAATAGGTTAATTATTGAGAAAAATGCTGAATTGCTAGGTATTCCTATAAAAATTTTTGATACACCTATTTTTGATGCTGTATTTGATATAGAAAAATCACCATGTTATTTATGCGCAAGAATGAGAAGAGGTTATTTATATAGCTATGCTCAAAAGTTGGGGTGTAATAAGATTGCCCTTGGTCATCATTATGATGATGTTATAGAAACTATTTTGATGGGAATGTTATATGGCGCCCAAATTCAAACAATGATGCCTAAATTACATAGTACAAATTTTGATGGATTAGAATTGATAAGACCATTATACTTAATTCGAGAGAAGGACATTATTAATTGGAGAGACTATAATAATCTATATTTTTTACAGTGTGCTTGTAAGTTTACAGAAGAAACCTCTGTATTATTAAATAGCAGAAAAAATGAATCTGCTTCAAAGAGAAAAGAGATAAAGAATTTGATTAAAGAAATAAAGAAGGTAAATCCTTATGTTGAAGGAAATATTTTCAAAAGTGTGGAAAACGTTAATTTGAGTACTATTGTTGCTTATAAAAAGGATGGAATAAAGCACAGTTTTTTGGAATCATATGATGAATAATGTTTATTGGATAACAGAAATATTTAAATTAAATATGTATTATATATACATTAAAAATTCATTATAGATATATAATTAGAGGATAGAAAATAGGAGGAATTATGACTTTACAACAATTGAATCAAGTGATTGTAATTGCAGATGCGGGCTCAATGAATGAAGCATCTAAAAGATTATTTGTTTCTCAGCCTAATTTGTCATCTGTAGTTAAAGAATTAGAAGAAGAAACTGGAATAACTATTTTTCTTAGATCAAATAGAGGAATTGTCATTACACCAGAAGGAGAAGAATTTATCGGATATGCTAAACAAGTTATCCAACAATATGATCTTTTAAGAGAAAGATACAATTCATCTTCTGTAAAAAAGAAATTTAGTGTATCTACTCAACATTATAGTTTTGCAGTTGAGGCATTTGTTGAAATGGTTAAAACATTTGGAATGGACGAGTATGAGTTCGCAATTCATGAGACAAAAACTAATATTGTAATTGAAAATGTAAAAAATATGAAGAGTGAAATAGGTGTTTTGTATTTAAGTGAATTTAATGAAAAAATAATGAGAAAAATTTTTAGTGAAAATAGTCTGATTTTTAAGGAACTATTTGTGTGCGATACATTTGTGTATTTGTGGAGAGGGCATCCGTTAGCTGATAAGAAAATTATTTCTATGAAAGATTTAGAGAATTATCCATGTTTGGCATTTGAACAAGGAACGAATAATTCGTTCTATTTTGCGGAAGAAATGAAGAGCACTTTTCAATATAAGCAGATTATTCGAGGTGACGACAGAGCTACTATGCTTAATCTAATGAGAGGATTATTGGGTTTTACGTTGTGTTCCGGAATAATAAGTGAAAATTTAAATGGAAATGATTATGTTGCTATTCCTTTAAAGGAAAGTGAAAAGATGCATATTGGATATATAATGCATAAAGGAGCAAAACTTAGTCCTTTAGGAGAAAGATATGTTCAGGAATTAAAACAATATCAGAACAAAGTTTTGTAAAATTATATGGTAATAAAAATTTTTTATAACTATTAATAAATATTGTTTATCGTTGTTATAAACTTAAGTTATATCAGAGTATCAAAACTGTATATTATGTTATCTTTAGAATTATTGATATAATATACTTGGAGTTGAGTTATGAAGTTTTGATATATTTTTAAGAGTAAACGGTATTAATATTTATCCTAAAGGGATATGTGGCCGACATATCCCTTTTTTGATAATACTGTTGTCATGAATAAGATTGTGTCAGAATTTATTAGAATAAAACGTAATAGGATAGAGATAAAAGTTTATTCAGAATAAAACGTAATAG